>CAYVXS010000075.1:0-10030 GCA_964454885.1 uncultured Pirellulales bacterium | reverse complement strand
CTCACCTCGGCCACATATTACGCATTAATGTCGATGTCACTACTTTAACAGTCTCGTTAGTTTCAGGATCCGTCAGGTTGATATTTATTCGAACGCATCCCTGACCCACACCGTTTACTACCGTGTGGCTAAACGCACCAACATTGGAATTTTCATCTATAGAAACGTTTTCCGCGAGAACATCCGTAGTTATACCCGTGGCATTTCTTGGGCCGCCGCCTTCCGGTACACCGCCCGGCGGATAAGGACCATAGTCAACTTTCAATTTTTCGCCGTCGATATAAAATAAAGCGTAAGCAGTCGCTTTCTTTGAAGTATCCATCAAATCATAACTGTCTGTCTCATCGAGGGCGACGTCCCAGTATCTGAATTCCACTGCGTCCCCGGAAACAACTTCCTCTGGATCCGATGTTTCAGGCAGCGCCGGCAGGAATGCACTACCGTTGGACTTATATATTTTGTAGCTAAGCCGATTCGCCTTTCTCCCGACATTACCGAACGTAAGGGTGGTCACAATTGCGTCCTGTCTGATTTTCTTGTTTGCCGAATCGTAAATATTCTGCCAGCCGCGGTTACCACCGATTAAAAGAATTCCAACGGCCAATACAATCATTGAATTCAGTACCATAGCGATAGAAACTTCGACCAACGTTAAACCGGAACACAAATGGTAATTTCTTTTTCGAATTTGTTTTTTCATTTCCGGCACCCTGTTATTTTTACTTTGAAAAATTTATCGCCCACACTCATACCGCTACAGTTTTAACCGCCAGCCCCGTCAATCCGTACATAAGTCGTCAGAATAATAGGCTTAAGACCTTCATACTGTTTTCTCGTTGTTGCATCCTGCCATGACGTACCAAACTGCACTTCAATATTTAGCTGTCGAAGTATTACTCCCGAGACGTCATCCCGGGCAACATCAATCCATGTAAGCATGACCATCATTGGAATATCATCGACCGTAATGTCATGTACAGCATCATGAAGCGGGGCGGCGTCTCCCACTCCCTGGCCCATACTGAAGTGAGACGGGATTGGCAACGGCGAAGAAAAACCAAGCCCGAGGGTCTGTGGATTATATTCCTTGGAACCACCGGTACTCTTCCAGTCTTCGAGCAGCAGCAGGCCGATACGAGTGGCAATTACCTGGGCACGTGCCTTTTGGGCGTCTTTGGCGGAAAAATACTGATAGCTTAACGCCCCCGTGGAGGAAATGATTAAAATGGCCATCGCCGTCATTACTTCGATTAACGTTACTGCCCGTGCAAATCTTCGTTTATGAATCTTCATAATTTCCATCCCGTTTTAATTTCGCAGGTCCGGTAATTCGGATTTATGAATCCGTTATATTTTATTGTATCGAGCAGCTATTGCATTGATGTAACTTAATTGCGAGGAATGTAACTGATTTTATCAGGCTTATCTATTATCCGCGTATAGAACCCATACTATTTAAAATATACGACGAAAAAATCATAACCAAAATAATTATTACGAAAAACTTTTTCGCCTGCTATAAATTCCATCGCATTATGAGTCCGTTCATTCCGTTTATCTTAAAACATAGTGGCTATGGTCACAAAAACCATAGCCACCACTGCTTCAGTCAAAGTAATTACTTTGAGCGACTCATGCCGCCTGACAATCAATTCAACCTCATTGTTTTTCTTGATTGTCCCTTCCATTATGTGCATAAAACCAGTACTATCCGTGTCCTCTCACCGCAAGGCGATGGGCTGGTTTCCATAAGGCATTGCCAATCCTTACAGCTTGACCCAGGTACCGTCGGGATTCAACCGATATGAACCGCTCGGGGAATCTGTTTTGCTGCCGCCGGTAACCGTGATTGTGGCTATACCTGTCCCATCCACGGCGGAAATAGTATAATCGTCGGACTCAAAATAGGTGCCTTCACAATCGTTCGTGCTGAAACCAAGAGCAGACTGTGTGCCGCTGTCGCTAAGGTCGTTGCCGACAAGGCCCTGGGCCGTTGCAACGCTCGTCTCAGCGGCATAGGCGCGAACTGCGGTCCGGATTGTGCCGGCCGTGGCATTTGCTTCAGACCATTTTGCTTTATCGATGCGGCCCTGCATCAGTGGAATCGCCACCGCCGCAAGAATGCCGACGATGAGAATTACCACCATCAACTCCACCAGTGTAAAACCTTTTCTTCTTGTCATCTTCATCTCTCCTAAAAAAGTTCTTAAAAAATGTTATATGGAAGTATCTTAATTGTGCACTTTCAAAATCGGCTAAATCCGCAATCGACTGAATCATCATTTATAATTTAATACCGTCTTTTATACGTCCGACATCGTGAAAATCGGCAGATACAATGCAATGACCACCACCGATACGACCGCTCCGACCGTTATAATCATTATAGGCTCGAGCAGACTCATCATCGTGGTGACGGTTGCATCGACTTTTCGTTCGTAATGCTGGCTTGCCCTCTCGAGCACCACAGGCAGCGAGCCGCTTTCCTCACCGACCTGTATCATTTTGACGACCATATTCGGGAAAAAACCTGCTGCGGCCATACTCAAAGAAATATTGGAACCGCTTACGATGTGTTCTCTCGTCCGCATTATGGCCGATTTAATAATATCGTTATCCGTCATGCCGGTAAGAATATTGAACGCCTCGAGCACAGAAACACCCGAGGTAAGCAAAGTCGACGTCGTCCGGCAAAAAGTCACGATAAAGGCCTGGCTGAATACCTTTCCGAATAAGGGCAAACGCAAAGCCAATTTACTAAACATGTAATGGCCGCCTTTGTTCCTGGATATCATAACCATGGAAACTACAAGCAACACAATACAGCCTATGATGTAAAGAAGGTTGTGCGCCAGTATATCGTAGAATGTCATGAAGCCCTGGGTAAACGCAGGCAGCTCTCCTCCGATCTGGTCGAATATTTTTCGGAATCTCGGAACAATAAAAGCCATTATAAATACGACAATAATAATGATAAATGTCATAACAAAGATCGGATAGGCCATCGCGCCTTTGACTTTTTTAGCCAGCTTGTCACGATTATCGAAATACTGGGCCAGCTTGCCCATCGCGCCTGAGATATTTCCGCTGGTCTCACCGGCTAATAACATGGCGCAACAGAGGCGGTTGAATACCTTAGGAAATTCAGCAACACTTTCGGAGAAAGGCTTCCCTTTCTTGACCTTATCCGAGATTTCCCGCAATACTTTTTGAAGATACTGATGTACTATGTCCTGGCTGACTATGTCCAGGGCGGTGGTAATGGGAATACCACCTTCGAGCATCGTGGTCAACTGCCAGCAAAGCGCCGCAAGGTCGGATGATTTTATTCGCTTCGAACGGGTAGCCCGCCTGGCCTTGGGAGTCCTGCTGGCAACTTCCTTAACGGAAATCGGAGTTAAGCCCTGCTCACGCAGCCTGTCAACCACAATAGTTGAGCTGGCCGCCTGCGTAAGACCTTTTTTCTGCACTCCCATCGTATCTCGAGCGACATAACCGTAACTTTTCATTTATCCGCCCTTTTTCTTTACAATTCTGTTAATGGACTTTTTCCGTAAATGAAACTCTTAAAACTTCCTCGGCGGTAGTCAACCCCTGCATAATCTTGCTTGCTCCGCTCTCAAGCAGTCCGCCATAGCCTTTCTCACGCGAGGTTTCTCTGATTTGAGCTTCACTATGGCTGGCGATTATCCCCTCTTTTATATCGTTATCCACGACCAGGAATTCGAAGATGGGCAGCCTGCCCAGATAACCTGTCCCGCCGCAGGCCGTACAGCCTTTGCCGTGATAGAACACGGCATCTTTGGCCTTCTCAGGATCGATCCGCAGACGTTTTACTATTTCCTCCTTCAGCGTGACAGGCTCTTTGCAGTGATCGCAGATTTTTCTGACCAACCGCTGAGCAATCACCAGATTCAAAGCCGACGCAAGCAGGTATCGCTCGATACCCATATAAAGCAGTCTGCTGATCGCACTGGGCGCGTCGTTCGTGTGAAAAGTGCTCAGGACCAGGTGACCCGTCAAGGAGGCTTTTATCGCAATCTCGACCGTTTCCTTGTCCCTGATTTCTCCTATAAGGACAATATCCGGGTCCTGTCTTAATATCGCCCGCAGGCATTTCGCGAAATCCAGCTCGATATCCGGCTTGACCTGAATCTGATTGATTCCGGCGAGACGGTACTCGACGGGGTCTTCGACCGTTGTAATATTTTTAGTGGGGTCCTTCAGATAGTTCAGCGCCGAATATAACGACGTGCTTTTGCCGCTGCCGGTCGGCCCGGTGACAATGATGATGCCGTGCGGCTGCGAGAGCATGTCTTTAAGCTCTTCGAGATATTGCGGCTCAAGCCCGAGCTGGTCGAGGTTATGTTTGACGGCGGTTGCGTCGAGAATTCGCATAACAACTTTTTCACCGTATATAGTAGGAATCGTCGAAACACGGACGTCTATGGCCCTACCGGATATTTTCATCTTGAACCGGCCGTCCTGAGGCAGCCTGCGCTCGGCGATGTCCATGTGAGCGATAATCTTGATCCTGGCGATCACCGCCGCCTGCATCTTCTTGGCCGGCGGGACCATGTCACGAAGTACGCCGTCGATTCTCATGCGAACGACGGTGGAGCTTTCCTGCGGCTCGATGTGAATGTCACTCGCACGGCTTTTCACCGCCTGGCTCATCAGCAGATCGACAAAACGAATCACCGGCGCCTTGTTCGCTGCCGCCTCGCCGCCCGAATCGGTGTCAACAATCTCCTCCAGATACGCGTCGTTTTCCTTGGTATCATCGTCGCCGACCTCTATCTCGACAAGACTGCGAAGCTGCTCCTCCTCGACATCGGAGCCGTGATAAATCAGCTCTATAGCACGCTGAATCTCACGGGGTGAGCTGATTGCAGGTTTGATCTGGCGCTTCAATTTCAACGTCACGGTATCGATCGCGATGACGTTAAGAGGGTCGGCCATTGCAATAACGATTTTTTTATCGACTTCCTTAAGGGCCACCAGGCAGAATCGCTGGGCGATGCTCTCGGGCAGCAGCCGGGCTACCTCCATATCGATCATATCCCTCTTGCTGGTGTCACCGAAGTGGATGTATTCCATCTTGAAATGGTCGGCCAGTGCTGCAGTGACATCTTCGTCACTGAGCATCTTGAGCCGGAGCAGCACTTCGCCGAGCCGGCCACCATGCTCACGCTGTTTGTTCAGCACATCGATAAGCTCGTCGCGGCTTAAAAGCCCCTTGGCAACCAGCAGCTCACCGAAGAACAAACTGTCTTGAGCACCGGGGATTTTTGAGATAGTCTGGATAGAGTCCATTCGACTATCATAACCTCCACTAAAGTCTTGCTGTTGTTACTCGCTTTCTACCTAAAATATAAAGCAAAAATCACCAAATACAAAAAATCTAATTTTTTTATTTATGCAAAAATAATGCATAACATACCCGGAGTGTTTTTCGAACAATCGGCCGCCTCAATTAACGTAAATCTCTCGGAACTGTGTTAAAAAAGCCCAAATTAAACTCCAATCGAACCTGATTTCCGCAGGCCTGCAAACAAACGTAAGTGCTTACCCATTAAGATATTATTACAATAAAGCCCCCTTCGATACCGGCAACGGCCCCAACAGGATTGCAGGAAGACCATCACTTGGGAACGGTGTTATATCGGGTTTATAGGACGTTTTTATTTGCTAAAGTGAAAAATAAGCGTAAAGCTATGAATTCACGCACATTTGTTCTATAAAAATACGGCGTAAATGTCTCCAACGGCTACTGAGATGAGTATTTCTAAATATCCTTGACCTCTCATAGGAATTTGCTAATATTATTTTTTTGCTGGTCTGAGACGGGACTTTTAAGACCGAAAACGCCGCGGATGTGGCGGAATTGGCAGACGCGCAGGCTTCAGGTGCCTGTTCCCTTATGGGAGTGGAGGTTCGACTCCTCTCATCCGCATTCAAATCCTGCATGGCCGCCATGCCGGCAACTATGGATGTTCCTAATTTTAAAATCTCTCTTCTATTTATACTTCGATTCTTTATCGAGTTTTTATCGCTGCTTTCCGTTTGTTCTTGTTTTAAAAAGGCCGGCACCCATATCATACCCAAGTGTATCCGGCATAATATGCAGATAATCAATCGGCAGCGGATTATGTGTCACCTCATCCTTCGGCCTCAATGCAATAGTACCTTCTTTGATAACGTTGTTCTCCTCTATATCAAATTCCCGCGGAACAACCTCGTTACCAAAAATCCCCTGGTTGTGTTCATTGTTTACGAAGATACAGTTATTTATAGAATACTTTGTTGTGTTGTAGGAATTTTTTATCCAGGCGTATTTGCAGTCTGAGACTATATTATTCTCAAATACGAAATCCTTATCTGCATCCGCGTTCCAGACTCCGCTTTGGGTTGCGCCGAAAATAATAGAGTTTCTAATGTCGTTGTTGTTACTTTTTATAATTTCCGCAGCTTTCCGGATCGAAAAAACGGGGGCATCTTCCGTGCCTGCGTTGTTGTCATCTCCGGTATTGCTGACATAAATCACCTGCCCATGAACAACCAAATCACACGCACATATAATGATAATGATGAACAGTAGTTTTTTCGCTAAAGCCGTAACGGTAGAAAAATGTTGTGCTTTCATATTGTATTTCCTTTCATAGTCAGTAATAGATACGCATAAATCTTCAATAAACGAAGTAATATTATATTTTTCGGATTGCCTTTTTATACCGGCGCGTGTTGGCGGATCGGCCGATATAAATTACAATACCACTTAAATAAATCCCATATGAAATGTTTTGTTTCCGCCAAATAAAAAAATGGAAACATGCGGTTCGTTGCAGGATTATAGATAGTAGATTGCATGGGCACAAAAAATCAGGATATTGATTTAGAGCTGATCCGGCAGGCGCAACAGGGTCGGCATGATAGTGAGTCTTTGTTGGCAGAACTGACAAGGCAAAAGATATTTCCCTATCTATACAGGTTGACTTTTAACTATCACTTAGCACAGGACATGTGCCAGGAAACTCTGATGCAGATGCATAAATTCCTGACAAAACTCGATTTTAATTCCAAACAGGCCTTCGTTGCATGGATTTATCGCATAGCCCTAAATATGGTTCGAAAGCACAATCGACATCAGGGAAACCGCCGATTACACAGTCCCACAATCGGTGGTACCGGATATGGATCAACGTCTCTCCGATCCGGGACATGGACAATTGGAGCGTATGATAGAGAAGGAATTACTTCAGGCCGCAATTGCGGCTATGAGAACAATGAAACTCAGTTATCGAAACATCCTGACATTGCGTTGTCTCGACGCTCTTTCTTATGACGAAATTGCTACGGTTGAAGGACGCAGCCGGCTTGCGTGCAGGATTATGTTCTGTAAGGCAAAAAGAGCACTCAGGAAAAATCTCGCGCGAAGTGGTTTCGATAATTCCTATCTGTTGCCGGCCCTTACCCTGATAGGAACCGCGACATTGTCGGAAACTGCTTCGGCCGTCTCTGTAACGTCACCCGCAACTACCGGATTATTGTCCGCCGGCAAAGGCATCTCTCTTCTCAGTATGATTGTCTCGAAAGCGGGTTTATTGATTATTATGTGTCTTGCGACCGGACTTGTTACTACGAACTATCTCGGCCGACTGCAAAAATCGCCCTGGACCGTGCAGCGTGTAAGTGAAAATGTAAAGAGCGGCACTTTTGCCTGCCCGAGCCAACTGATACGTTACGGCATACCTCAGGGTGCTCGACTTGCGAGCGTCGATCCGTCACGGCTGAGTCCGAAAGAAATCGATATTAATATATCGGATGTCACGGAATGTTTGAACATTGATGATCCGCGATATATTAGAATGTTCAGAAGCTACTGGATAGAATGCATATTCGGTGACAATTCTCTTCTCAACGGCCCCGGGCCGGACATTTTTATTACGATAAACGGCTGTAAGGATTACAGGATTATACTAACCGACGGCGGCGACCAGGCGTACGAGCTTGCTTCTCATACTTGTCTTGTAAACCATACCCAGGAACAGACAATACCCTATGACCTTGAGGGACATGATATCGGTTTCGAGCCGAAAGCCATACGTTTTTATGTCAATGACGCCGATACCTGCGGCCTGCAATTGAGAAGCGTCTGCGCAAGAATCAGACAATAATTTTCGTCGTGGACATAGCGGAATTTGCAGATGCGCAGGCTTCAGGTGCCTGTTCCTTTACGGCAGTGGAGTTTCAACTCCTCTCATCCGCATTAGAAGAAATAGGGGCAAGAGCATTTTCAAACAAATCCTTGTAAAAAAGTAGGCTTTTTATCACATAGCATCAGTATGTTTGTATGATGACGAAATGCGAACAGCTCATAGCGAAGGTCGGAAATTAGTTTTTTTATGAAATTTCTCCTTTGCCAGTTTTTTAATTGACACTCCAAACTAATACTGGTAAAGTAAAATGAAGTGAGTCAGGGAAAATCTAACTAAATATTAAGTCGAGCGAGGGTAATTTCAATAATAATCCTCATTTTGATAACGGTAGTTTTTGTATCTCCGCCTGTCTGATGGATCAGGTTTGAAATAAAATAATATAATTAACAATTACTAACCTTATCTGGGAGACTTTTTTCCCGGTACTTATGGAACAACTGAGGAGGAGGATAAAATGGCACGTGCATCGAAAAAGTCACGCAACAAACGCCATTCACAAAAAAAACATATCGAAAAGCCGGTATTCGAACACCTCGAACCCAGGCTTTTACTTAATGCCGATATGCAGGGACTTTTAGCCGATTTGCAGCCTATAGACCCGCTGGAAACGGAGGCTCAAACAGATGCCGTTGAGGTCGATATCACCCCCGAAACCGGCACGCTCTCGGCAAGTGCATCTATATATACAGCCCAAACTGTGCCATATACCCAGAATTTTGACTCGGGTACACTGCCTACCGATGCCCAGGGCTGGGAGTACTACTCCGACAACGATGGTCGTATCCAGATTGTCGGCGGACGTCTGCGGATGGACGATTCAGTCGGTGACGGCACATATTCTCTGAATGAAGCAATACTGCATTTGAATCTGACGGGCCAGACCAATGTGAATCTCTCGCTGGACCACTATTCGATATATGACGAGAATCACACTATGCCGGCGAACTTCACAGGCCATGCAACAGGAGATGGAATTGCTGTCAGCATTGATGGTAACAACTGGATTAAAGTATCGGCTCTGACCGGCTCATCGGCTATTTCAATCGATCTTGACTTAGTGAGTCTGTTCGGCGGCAGCGCAGATTTGTCCGATGTGAGGATCAAATTCCAGCAGTACGATAATTATCCTTCACCGACGGATGACGGTCGGGAATTCGATAATATTCAGGTAACTCCGATTTCGTCGGGGATAGTCGTACAGTCAATTCCATACTCACAGGATTTCGAGTCCGGTCTGCCGGATGCCGCCGGCGGCTGGGAGTATTACTCCGACAATGAGGGACGTATTCAGGTTGTAAGCGGACGTCTAAGAATGGATGACTCAGTCGGTAACGGCACATATTCTTTGAATGAAGCAATCCTGCATGTGGACCTTACGGGTCAGACCATCGTGAATCTCTCGCTGGACCACTATTCTATATATGATGAGAATCATACTATGCCAGCAAACTTTACAGGCCATGCAACAGGAGATGGAATTGCTGTCAGCATTGATGGTAACAACTGGATTAAAGTATCGGCTCTGACCGGCTCATCGGCTATTTCAATCGATCTTGACTTAGTGAGTCTGTTCGGCGGCAGCGCAGATTTGTCCGATGTGAGGATCAAATTCCAGCAGTACGATAATTATCCTTCACCGACGGATGACGGTCGGGAATTCGATAATATTCAGGTAACTCCGATTTCGTCGGGGATAGTCGTACAGTCAATTCCATACTCACAGGATTTCGAGTCCGGTCTGCCTGATGCCTCCGGCGGCTGGGAGTATTACTCCGATAACGATGGTCGTATCCAGATTGTCGGCGGACGCC
>CAYVXS010000074.1:0-10069 GCA_964454885.1 uncultured Pirellulales bacterium | reverse complement strand
GTTCCGGAACACTATATAAATCCAGTTTATTCATAATCTGACGACGATGAGTGTCCACCGTTTTGGTACTTATATGCAGTTCCATGGCAATCTGCTTGGATGATTCGCCGTTCGTCAACAATTTTAGAACTTCACGTTCTCTATCCGTAAGCGATATTTCCGAATTACTTCCCTTTTGTGACAGGTCTTTGAGATAACCATTCATTACCACATTCGCCACCTTCGGACACAGATAAACTTCATTATTAACCGCGGCATTTATAGCATTCAACAGTTCGGAAAAGGAGTGCTCCTTATGTACATACGCGGATATACCGGCTTTGAGCATTTCAGAAACAAATACCTTCTCCAGATACATCGAATGGGCTATTATTTTTATTTCAGGGAATTCTCTGGCCAATTTTCTTACAATTTCAATACCGTTGGTACCGTTTATATTGATACCAATCATAATAACATCCGGCCTAACTTTCTGCGCCATCAATTCGACCGTTTCGGAACTTTCAGCTTCGCCGACAATTTCTATGTCGGACTGATCTTTACATAGAGCTCTGAGGCCGTCACGCATGCTTTTATGGTCATCAGCCAGCAATACCCTGATTTTACCGTTATTGTTCACTTTATACACTTTCGGCCCGAAACAGCAATGTCGAATAAACAAGATGTTCGAATGCAATTTCAGGCAGACAAAACTATGCCTTTGTTTTCTCGAACTTTTCCTTCAAAATTTGTCCTAATTCTATAACATCGAAAGGTTTGGTGATGTAATCATCCGCACCTTCATACAAAGCACGTCCGACTTCGGCCATCATGCTTTTGGCCGTCAACATAAAGACCGGAATTTCTTTGGTTGTTTCATCATGCTTTAATTCAGAGAGTACCTGGAGTCCATCCAGGCCGGGCATCATCCAGTCTAACAAGACGAGATCCGGCTTTTTTTCACGAGCAAGTTTGAGCCCGGTTACTCCATCTTCTGCTAAAAAGACCTCAAAACCGTCTAACTCGAGATTATATTTCAGGATCGTCCGGATATGCTCTTCATCTTCTATTACTAAAATAGAGGTAATATCAGCCATTATGCTACTCCTTCTTTCATTATCATGAAATAAAAATATTCACTTTAGGCACAATAATTGTGTCGGCCTAATTAATAGCTGAATATATACGACGAACGTTTCACAAATCTAATTATCTGTAACCCCCATTGCAGACAATTATTATCACTAATACTTAAAAAGATAATCGGCAATCTAAAAGTAAGTGGTTAATAAAATTACTGAATAGTAGCCTTATTACAGAAAATTATTGGATTAACCACATATAACTATATAAGAACCGGAATAATATTAATCCTTTTTTTCTCAATATTTAAGCATAGGGGATAGTATATGGATTATAATTTCAATTCCCCCAAAAAATAAACTCTCCGCCGGTAAAGCCGAACAGGGATAAGGGACACTTCCGGCGGGAGTTTGACTACTTCACAGAACTAAAAAATTATTCCCTTCTTATATGCGCTGATAAATTACGGTTAATTCCGCTCTCCAACAACATTCTTTATTAGGAACATAGAGGGGCGTTTTATAAGCTACCATCAAACGGCAACAAACCTTTTCGTTACCATTGAATTGACCTCGGCGAAGCAGCTCACCAACCTACAGCATCTGGCGCCCCCCAATGGCTCCAATATTCATTTCCTATTTTATTCATTACCCTCCAAGCCCCCCAAATGGCTCGTAACCAAAAAACAACTTATTGCTTTTATTATCGGTCGCAATGAATTCGCAAAATTACAGGATATTCCCAAATATACGCTTCGAAAAACCTACAATTAGATTAGCAAAAACCTTTTATAGGACTATGAAAATCCCTTTTGGCACTGTATCCGGCCCCCATTTATGGAACAGCAAATCTATAACTGCTTCAATAAACAATCGGTATTTCGACCGGTTTTTCTTTAACTTTTTAAGATCCAAAGTAAACTTCTTTCGCCTCCTATGAAATTTTGGTTATTTCGTATGCCTTGGTTTAAATCATAAATAATAATGAAGACTCGTTCATATCCCAATTGAAATAATCAATTTTTCGAGAGGTAATGTAACAAGACATAGTTGGTAGTATTCGCCGCTGTTTCTAAATACACAAATACTTCGGAATTTCAATATGCTATCAATTACAATCAAATGATCTTTGCAATATCAACAGTAGAATCAGTAAATCACTTATATTGTTCTAAGCATTCTGCGTATTTTATTGCTCTCTTTTCCGGAAAATACTGCGTCTAATGACGTAAACTACATTTACCACACACATAGATTTACTTTAATTCAAGTTACCCCGTAAAGAATGCCGATATTTTGCAGGTTAAAATTAAATGGGGGCAAAGACTTGCATGTTAAATAGAAAATACTTTTTAAGATCATAATCATATAATTCAAGGAACATCCCCCAGAGTTTTGTTTTGTAAAAAATCGTCATAAACGATGGTATTTGAAAGGAGCAAAAATGGAAAAGCTAAAATTGTTTTGGGCAAATCAGAAAACTGGAGCACTAATAGTCCTATGTGCAATTCTGTGGATGCCGGTCTCCCAGGCTGGTATTTACGAACAGAATCCGGATGTAGATCATTACAAGATGCTCTCGACAGTAGAGTACTCCGGACAGGGACAGTTCAAGCATCAGGTCGAAACGATGCTGACGGTACAAAAAGAAAATCTATCACAAAACAGAACTCTATATTCGATATCATCGAAAGATTTCGACCTGTCTAATGCCGATAAGAATGTCGAACAGGGTTCACACGAACTTTCATTCATTATCGATGAAAAAACCAAACGATTGTCTTCCGACGGCGGAAACCTTACACTTCTCGAAAAGGTACACAATTATTGTGTAAATTCGCTTCAGAAAGTCACGAAACAAAATGTCGGAAAGACATGGAAACAATCGTTTGATTTATCATCCTTTGATTATTCGCTTCCCAAAAAACTGACCTTCACAATGACGGCAACAGAAGAAAACACTGAGAAATATGGACGGATGATAGCGGTCAGAGCACTTTCTGAGCCTTTTGTAGTCAAGGTAGTCAAAGCAAAAGAAGGCGTCAAGGATGTTAAATCGAGAATTCGTGCTGCGTATTTATTCGACTCGGATGTCGAAGATGTTTACCTGAGCATTTCTGTTTTCGAGGCAACCGGTAATATCGACAGCTCTAACGAGAAGTTGCGTCATGAGACGGCAACCTATAAAACAAATGCCCGGGGCGTTGCAGTCGACCTTAAAGGAATAAGCGAAGATTTTGAGAAATTTATCAGAAAAGTTGGGCTGACCAATGAGAGCGTTAATGTTGTGAAAAAAGTATCTTTGCCTCACTGGGCTCAGTCTGAGGGTTTACGCGCCGCACAGATCGGCAATATATGTGCTGCAACATCATGCGAAGGTGCTGTCAATCCCGTAGTTACCGTCTGCTTGCCGGTTGCCCGTACAGTGGCACTTCAGAGTTACGGCAGCATCGCCTCGGCGGGACAAATAGGAAACATTGGTGTCATACTGGCTAAAAATATTCCTGCCATGTCGGGAATGAAAATTGCCGTAGCTCCCGCATGGGCCGGTTTGGGATTAGGCACTGCCGCTCAGGTGACCGGTCTTGCCGGCGCAACAGCAGGTGGTATTGCCATTGTTGAAAACAACTCAAATGGTGGTACATCAGCACGCAGTCCGGTAACACCATAGTCGTGATAGTTTTTAAAAACAACTGAAATGAAAAGTTGTTGACCAAGAAAATAAAAGCGGATATTTTTCATCAATATCCGCTTTTTTTATATCTCCGTTTTTTTTACCCACATAAAGGATTTTTCAAAATCCAGAACCACAATAGTATTATTGAAATACTGCATTCCCAATAATCCCTCGCACTCCGCAAGGAGAGGACTATCATCGGGAAAAATCGATATTTCTGCATCATTTACAATTCTGTCACCAACTTGCAGTTTTGGGATAACACCTCTTCTGCATGCGAGCCTTCCGATGTACGGATAAAAATCTCTGCCTTTCTTAAGATTCAAATTCCGGAATTGACCGCCAATTTGCTTCCATAGTTTTTCTCCTATTGCAAGCCCCCTGCCGCTGCCTGTATCAAACTGTAATTCTATTTCCTGGCCGACAACGGGTATCTGCACAAAAAGGAATGTATTACCATGAAAATCTTCTTCTATGCTGATCGGGTACTTTTCCCAAATACCTGTTTTGTTAGCTTCGAAGCTTTGATTGCAGGAGAATTCGACCTCATTTTTAATGCTGTCAAACATTACATACTTGAATGACCTCAAAAGCGGTAGTCCCGCAATAACATTATCGTTATCATTATTCTTGCCGGAGATATGTACGCCAAAGAAATTAACCGATGATGTCGGTTCAAGATACAAGCACGGCCGGTTGGTAAAAGTGATATTACCAATCTGAAATAACGGAAGATAGCAAAGGCCAAGTTTGTGCCCGTTCAATTCCGAATCTATATCTTCCAGATGATAGATTAATAGTTTGTTGTCTAAAACATGGGATACGTTAAGAAAGACCGGCTGTGAAGCTCCGGTATCCAGCACTACCGGATACCGACTTTCCATCGACCCGATCCTTCCTTCCACAACAATATATCGGCTTTTATAGTACTGTTTGTGGTATTTTATACGACAGACACTATTCTGATCAACATGAGCATCGATCTTCCAGGGGATATCGAGACTCATATAATCCTGTAGTGAATTGATCGTTAAATCCGGTTTATTAATGGTTTGCATCGAACCTTCATCAGCCGGCTCTTTAATGTTTGTACTGTCTTCGGTAACATACAAAACCGGACCGATCGAACATCCTGTATGCAGGGACAACAGAACACAGATTAAACAACAGAATATGAAATAACGCATTTTCATCCCCCCCTCGAACGAAGCCGAACCTCCTTCGAAAGTGTTTCCTTACGTATCTAATTGAAGCTGACTCAGGAAACTTCCTTCGAGAGAAACCAGATATTGAGGCTACCGTCCTGTGCAAACCTTCTCACTAATCCATTTTGCCTATTCTAACATTTTTAGGCTTCTTTGTCAAGCTTTTACGTTTTGCAGTGACAACCTAAAAATCAGAATAGGAATATCCCGCCGTGGTTTGGAAATTGTTAATGATAATCCTGCTCTTGTAAATAGTGAAACTCGATTACATATTTATAAAGAATCAGGAAGTTATTCTTTATTAAAACAACTCGATATCAATCCATGGTCAAATAAGGTCCTAAAATATCGCCGTATCAATACTATCAACCATTAGTAATCTGTCTGCCGTATCGATGTGGTTAAAAAGAACGTCAGATAATGAAATCAGAACAACAAAAAAATTAATGCTCAATTTACGATACGGCCGATAAAGAGGGGCAAATAGAAAGAAATATTTAAAGTAGTACGATTTGGGGGTTTTTAATTGGGGGGACATTTAAACTGGGGGTTTTAATTTGGGGGACTTTTTATGTACCAGCAACAGATGAAAATCTGTCTTAGCAGGACTGTTTTTGCTTATTTTTTAGTTTTTATCGGATTTTATATGAATGGATGCGGTCCGACTCCATCTACACCTGAAGAGCTGGAGAAATTCAATCAAGCATCTCCAATCAATCCGGAAAAAAACCTGGGTTATCCAATTGGAGTAAAAAATTATGTCGGCCCATACCGTGTCATGCCCGGTGATGTTCTGGAATTTCAGATGCCCGCTGTTTTACACGTTATATCTTCCGATTTACCCGAATGGCTCCGGCCTACATACGGCCGCGCTGAAGCCGAACCATATTTAGTTCGTGTAAGCCAGGAAGGTACAATTACATTACCAATAGCCGGTGAAATACAGGTAGCGGGTAAAACCCTGGCACAGATAGAAGCATCTGTCGTTGATCTCTATTATCCGAAATATGTTATCAGTCGTCCGATGATAGTTTGTGAAGTTAAAAAATACCAGAGAGAAAGCGAACGGGTTTTTGCGGTAATAGGACTCGTGAACAAATCAGGTATCTTTCCATATCCGGCGGATGTTCATTACAACCTCATGGAAGCTCTCGCATTTGCCGGCGGTCTTGATATGGTTTCCGATCCCCGTTATCTGAAAATATACAGACAAGACGATTCAGGTCAGGTACTTTATGCCACCTTGGGTATTGACAGCAAATCCATGTCCGAGGCATACAGATTCACAATACAGCCGGGCGACCTCATATATGTGGACCATACTTTCCGAACACGTGTTAATAAGTTTATGTCGGACGTCTTCCATATTACAGTCGGTGCAGACAGTCGCTATACATACAACTAAAAAAAACCATGAATATCAAGGAATCAGGCAATATGGATAAAAATGCATTTGGAAACAAAAATTCAAACATGACCTCCGAACAGGGAAACAGCCAGATGCAGGACAGTCTCAATTTTTTACCATTGATTTTTATAGTATTAAGACATAGATGGACAATCCTGTGCGCAACTATCGGATTCATGGTTGTAGCATTCGTGTATATCTTAAAGGCCACACCTATCTTCACAAGCGCCTCGAGATTGTATGTCGAACAAAGCGGGCCTAAAATTATCAATGAATTTGAAGGTGTCATGACTCAATCCAATAATTATCTTAATACACAGGCCGAGCTTATAAAATCCACACCAATCATATCCAATGTGGTGGACGATATTCGCATAAAAAATCTGAAGATGTTCGCCAATGTTGACAACATAATCGGTTATATCAAAGGCACGCTAAACGTCGTTGTCGGAAGGAACGATGATATCATTACGGTCTCCTGTGAATCGCCATATCCGGAAGAGGCGGCTTTACTTACCAATGCCGTCGTGGACTCATATGTCAGCTATCACTCAGCTCGTAAACGAAGCACTGTTTTGGAAGTGCTGAAGATACTTCAGAAGGAAAAAATAAAGCGCGATCAGGAATTGTCGGACAAATTTTCCGAGCTGGTGGCATTTACCAGAGAAAACGGAGTTGTTTCTTTCGACAACAGCGGCGGGAATGTCGTATTCGAGAGATTGAACAGACTCTCAAGCGCTTTAAATGACGCACAACTGGCCGCATTAAACGCAAAAGCTGATTTAGAAGCAGCTAAAAACATGGTAAATGAACCGGAAAAAATACGTCAATTCGCCAGGGCTTCCGCAGGTATAAGTGTAAGTGCCCTTGGTAGTGACAGAGAAATTCAGTTGAGATCCGAGCTTAGAAAAGCTGAGATGGATTTGGAAAATGCCAGATATCACTGCACAGAAGATCACCCATCGATTCAGGCAATACATACCAAGATCGATCGTATCAAGCAAGAGCTCGATGAGCAAGGCAAACAATTTGCAGATGCCTATATTGAAGTAATGAATCTAAGATGGTTGGTAGCAAAGCAAAGAGAGGATGAATTGAGTACTTCATTTGAAAACCAACATCAGGCAGCAAGAAAACTTGGTGTAAAAGCCGCCGAGTACGCAGTGTTACAATCGGAACTAAAACGAGCTGAAAGAGTATGTGAGATTCTGGATGACCGCATTAAAGAACTCAATGTTACGGAAGACACAGGAGCGATGAATATCAGTATATTGGAAGTGGCCCGGCCAGCAATATATCCTTCAAGGCCGCAAAAGGCCAGAATAATGGCAATAGCGATGGTTTTAGGATTCGTATTCGGTACATGTCTTGCTTTCCTTCGTAACTGGATGGATTATCGCATACATTCTTCCGATGAGGTTACGGTTTTACTCGGGGTTCCCGTCCTCGGAGAAGTACCGGCCATGTCGGGAGGCCAGAAAATAGCTATATACAGGGGACAAGAAGTATGGATGAAACTCAAATCTATCTTTAGAGAAAAACATCAAACAGATAAGTCCAAATTTGTAGAACCCGTCCGAAAGCTAAGTAAAAGGCAAAGAAAGCAAAACATAATGGCCCAGGCACGAAGTTATCGCGCCATGAGATCGGATTATAAAAACAAGGTAAAGCCCGTCATGATCAGCAGATCGACCACAAAGAACGAACAAGTAAGTTCTGAGATACAAACTATCATGGAACGCGGCCAGGTTGTACGTCTCAAGCCGAGATCGGTTGTCGCCGAAGCGTATAGGACAATCCGAACATCTATTTTCTTCGGCGTATCCAAAGGCGGTGCCAGAACTATTCTTGTAACCTCACCTGCTCCCGGTGACGGTAAAACTACTCTCGCCAGTAACCTGGCTATTGCCATGGCACAGGCCGGACAGAGAACATTAATCATCGATGCCGACCTCCGAAAACCAAAACAACACAAAATTTTTAATGTTAATTCCGAGCCGGGCTTAGCCAACGTTCTTGCGGGAACAACCCGGCTGGATGAGGCAATCCAACCCGGACCGGTCAAGGGACTGGATATATTGTCGTGCGGTCCTCAAGTACCTAATCCATCTGAAATATTAAATAGCGATATATTCGCAAGAACATTGGAAAGCATGACCAAATGTTTCGACAGGATCATTATAGACTCACCGCCGGTAGTGCCGGTCGCCGATAGCCAGATTATCGCTGCAAGATGCGATATCATCTTGTTAGTAGTAAGAGCGGAGAAATCAACGAGAAGGATTATCCAGCGAGCGAGAGACAACATTGTGGGCGTTGGTGGACATTTGCTTGGGGCTGTTGTGAATAACGTGGAACATAAACGCGGCCGTTACGGATATTATGGCAGGTATCAAAGCGGATATGGATACGGTTATGGGGGCTACAATAGTTACTATGGTGACGAAGTCAATACTGAAAGCAGTCACGAACACGAACAGGAAGTATGTGTATGAGCATCGTTGTGGGGGCAATTTATATGGCAACTGTTACCATCCGAATTATATGACAAGTTAATATAGGAGTATCGTTCTTACAACTTATGTACAGATTTATTGGAAGCCATAGCGGAATAACAAAAAAATATGACTAAGTTTATATATGAAGAATTCAACATAAACAAACCCGACAATCGGCTGGTGTCTGAGCATACTGAAGACTACATCGATATCCATTGCCATTGCCTGCCCGGTATAGATGATGGTCCGGCCACTAAACACGATGCAATCGCTCTATGTCGATCACTGGTCGATGACGGTGTGACTACAGTCATAGCTACACCGCATCAACTGGGTCAGTATGACGGCTGTAATGAGGCCTCGGAAATTAGAAAAGCAGTCCTATCACTCAACGAAGAGCTGGAAAAAAACAATATTCCACTTACTGTTATGCCGGGCGGAGATGTTCGATTGGATGAAAGAATTTGTCAACTTCTCAAGGACGATAAAATAATGACGCTCGCCGATGGCGGCAAATATATTCTTCTCGAGCTTCCGTCAGAAATACTTATAGATATCGAACCATTAATTGTTGAACTGGCATCTTCGGATGTAAAAGTAATCGTTTCACATCCCGAACGGCATTTCGTCCTCAACCGATATTATGATGTTATACCAAAATGGCTAAGACATTCCGCTCTTCTACAAATCACCGCCGGCAGTCTGCTCGGTGATTTTGGTCATCTGGCTGAAAGAGCGGCCTGGCACTATGTAAAAGCAGGGTGGGTCTCACTGGTAGCAACAGACTCTCATAATCTCAGAGGTCGCAGACCTCGGATGAGAACCGCTTACAGAAATATTCGTTTAAAAATGGGACAGACAACCGCACATCGTTTATGTCATGAAAATCCCCTGAGAGTGCTTGAAGGCAGGAATATCGAAACTGCTTTGCAAAATCGACACAAGGAGCTTAGTAATGCCGAAAGTTAATCAAATAACTTTCGATAATAATATACAAACGAGCAGATTAGATATCGTAATCGAATGTCTAATCGTATGTCTCCTTGTATTCATGCCGCTGGCCTATGGAGTAGTTCATGCGTGGAGCGAAGAAATAGTTGTTGTTGTATCCGGCGCGATTATTATGTGCTTTTTGCTCAAACTTATTCTTTACGACAATCAGCGCATAGTTTGGACGTGGGCCTATGTACCACTGGGACTATTTGTAATACTCGTGTTGT
>CAYVXS010000073.1:0-10137 GCA_964454885.1 uncultured Pirellulales bacterium | reverse complement strand
CAATCCCCACGGTTACAAAGCTTATGCGAAACAACACGAATAAAAGATTAACTTTTCTTTCTTTTGTCGCTTCCGGCATTCTAATATTTTGCCCTAAAAAGACCTGTTGTTATAAATAATATCGCCTCAGGGACTCATTTTCCATAATAAATTGAATTAACCAAATGTATTAAATATTAAAAATTCACTTCTTTTGTTTTTGTGATAAAATAGAAAGCAAGTGCCGGATGACAGGTTATCAGGAATTACAATAATAGGAGACTGAAAAGTTGGCTGCGCAATATAATATAGAAGAGAGCACGGATTTTAATCCGAAATTTAACGAAAATGGACTTATTCCGGCTATAGCACAGGACGTCCATACCGGCGATATCCTGATGGTAGCATATATGAACCGTCAATCGCTCGATCTAACGATTGAAACCGGCTATGCCACATACTACAGCAGATCTCGACAGGCATTATGGAAGAAAGGACAGGAAAGCGGCCACCTCCAAAAAGTCGAACAAATCCTTGTCGATTGCGACCAGGATTGCCTTGTTCTCAAAGTTGCCGTCGATGCCGGACAATGCCATGTGGGTTATCAGTCATGCTTTTATAGGGCATTAAGGAAAAACAGTAAGAAAAATCTGGAATTCATCGCGGAAAGGGTGTTTGATCCGAAAGAGACCTACCGTTAAAGTATGATTTCCGATTACGAAAAGATAAATACCGCTCAAAAATAATGAAAAGTTACTGCCCTGGTGCTCCAAGACAGTAAAAAAAGGTTATTACACAGTTTTTTCTTGTTTTTAACGTTATAATATGGTATTCTAATTGTACTATATATTAACGAGTGAGGAGCAGTGATGCCGTTTGTTCACTTTTTTTTCTCCTCTCGCAATAAGTTTAGACAAAATTACCACGTATCATAACGGGAACCTTTTTAACGGGAGGACATAAAAATGAGAAGAATCAAAATTACATGGATTTTGGTTTTTACACTTTCAATTCTGCTTGGTACCGGGGAGTTTGCAGCTGCCGTTCCTCCGGCAAATGATGACTGCTCAAGCGCTCAGTCAGTTGGGAATGTAACCAACCTGTCGTTTGACACAACATCAGCCACCCACGACGGGCCAAGCCATTATATCATCAGCCCTAATATCTGGTATGTCTATACTGCTTCATGCACCGGCTGCGCCACTGTCAGCCTGTGCGGCAGTAGCTATGACACAATGTTAGCCGTTTACGATGGAAGTAGCTGTCCACCAAGCCTTGGGGACCTGCTTTCATCCAACGATGATTTTTGCTTCAGACAGTCGGAGGTGGTTTTTCCGGTTATTTCCGGTAACCAGTACCTCATCGAAGTCGGTGGCTATAATTACGAAACAGGTTCGGGCAAGCTTACCATAAGCTGCAGCACACAACCATGTCAGCCATCTAATGATTATTGCTACAATGCCGAGTTGATTGGTAATGTGACCAATAAAGCCTTTAATACTCAATGGGCTACATTCGACGGTCCCGGGCATTGCATGACCAGCTCAAATATATGGTACTGCTATACCGCCCCTTCCTCGGGTGACGTTACAGTAAGCTTATGCGGCAGTACGTACGATACAATGCTTGCCATTTATGACGGATGCGGTTGTAACCCGTCTATCGGTGATATGATTGAATGTAACGACGATGGCTGTGAACCACCCTCTCACGCATCTGAAATAACATTTACCGCCATAGCCGGTAGCCAGTATCTTATCGAAATCGGCGGTTATGAATCGGATTCCGGCCGCGGTGTCATTACAATCAGTTCCGCAGGTCAACCTTCATCTTCCCCTGATAACTGTACCAATGCTTCGCCGATCGGCAACGTAACAAACATGCCGTTCGACACAACATCCGCAACATTCGACGGGCTGGGTCTGTGTATGACAAGTCCCAACATCTGGTATTGTTACACGGCTCCCTGTACGGACGATGTTACCGTCAGTCTGTGCGGCAGCAGTTTCGACACAGTACTCGCCGTCTATGACGGATGCGGGTGCTATCCTACTCAGGCAAGATTATTGGGCTGCAATGATGACTCCTGCGGCCAGCAGTCGGAGATAACCTTCTCGGCCGTAGCAGGTAATCAATACCTCATCGAGATCGGAGGTTTCAGCTCAGCAACCGGACAGGGTGTTCTTACAATCAGTTGCTCCAACGGGTCATGTTCGGCTCCCAACGACAACTGTTTCCTGGCGCAATATATCGGCAATGTTGTGAACCAGCCGTTTGATACCACATGTGCAACATTCGATGGTTCAGGCCTGTGTATAACCAGCCCCAATCTCTGGTACGTATATACCGCTACATGCTCCGGTAACGCTACCGTCAGTCTCTGTGGCAGCCAATTCGATACAAAGCTCGCTGTTTATAACGGCAGTAACTGTAATCCAAGTTCGAGTTCATTAATCGGCTGTAACGATGATGCCTGTGACTATCAGTCGGAACTAACATTCCCCGTTACTGCGGGTAATCAATACCTGATTGAAGTCGGCGGTTACGGCCAAAATACAGGTCAGGGTGTAATCAGCATCACTTGCTCAGGTTCGATACAGGACAAAACGGATCTTGGCGACGCCCCTGACAGCACCAATAATTATGGTATGGCAATGACCGCATATCCCAAGGGCGGACCTTCAGGAACACAGGCACGTTATCCGACAGTCTTCAACAACGGCAGCGGCATGGGACCTTATGGACCAATCCATACGAATTCACCGGTTGTGGCATATTTAGGTTCGGCGATTACGTATGAAAACGAAGCCGACAGCGGCCCCGACGAAGATGGTGTCAATAACATCAATCCGCCGGCAAATTCACCGGACCATGATCAAAAAGATGACGGCATCATCTTCCCCGTAAATATGCCCAAATGCAGTTGGACCACGTTTAATTATAAAGTGAATGTCGTCACTCCGGGAACCGATCTCTGGGTCAATGTCTGGTGTGACTGGAACCGTGACGGTGACTGGGACGATGACAGCTCGACGGATTCCAATCTGCTCTGTGCCGGTAAGAATGTCCCCGAGTGGGCGGTACAGAATCAATATCTGTTCAACTTACCAGCCGGAATAAATACAATCACCACACCGGCATTCCTTTCATGGCATAACAAGGAAAATGCCGATGCTATCTGGATGCGGATCACACTTTCGGAACAGCCGTGGAAAGGCGGAAGCAATCCGGGCATGACCGGAAACGGCGGCTCCGGACCGCAGGCCGGATATCTAATCGGCGAGACGGAAGACTATTACTTTACTCCGAAAACGGATTGCGATATGTGCCAGGACATGAACAGTGACGGTGTCATTGATATCAACGACCTGACCATTGTCGTCAACAACTGGCTCTCATGTTGTATGTAACAACATCCAGATTAATATGATACTAACGAAGGGCCGTCAGTCACGATCTGACGGCTCTTTTTGTTTTAAATATCGGGAACAATCAGGTTACACACAGGCAGTATTTCTAACATACTCAGCCGTTGTTTTTGCAAAATATGTAATGATAATATCCGCCCCGGCACGTTTAATTGATGTGAGCATTTCGAGCATTGCGGCTCGCCTGTCTAAAAGACCTTTTTCGGCGGCGCAATTTAGCATCATATATTCGCCGCTGACATTATATGCAGCTACCGGACAATCGAATCGCTGTTTTGCCCTATAGATAATATCCAGAAAAGCAAGTGCCGGTTTGACCATTACGATATCGGCACCCTCTTCGATATCCAGGGCAATCTCGGCCATGGCCTGGTCGCTGTTGGCCGGGTCCATCTGGTAAGCTTTGCGGTCGCCGAAGGCCGGAGCCGAATCTGCGGCGTCTCTGAACGGCCCGTAAAAAGCAGATGCATATTTCGCCGAATAAGACATAATCGCCACATCCTCAAAATTATTCTCCTCAAGGGCTTCGCGGATATATTTTACCCGGCCGTCCATCATATCCGATGGTGCGACAATATCCGCCCCGGCCTGTGCATGTGAAAGAGCCGTTCTTGCCAACAGTTCACAGGTAGCATCGTTATCTACCATATCATTTTTGATAACGCCGCAGTGACCGTGGTCGGTATATTCGCAGAGGCATATATCGGTAATTACAAGCAGATCGGGAACTGTGTTTTTGATTTCTTTTATCGCCCGCTGGACTACGCCGTTCTCGGCCCATGCCTGCGAGCCGATTTCATCTTTTTTACCAGGCAGACCGAAAAGCAGCACCGCGGGGATTCCGAGCGAAGCGACCGCCCTCGCTTCATTAGCAATCGTATCGGGCGAAAAGTGAAAACAATCCGTCATAGATTTAATAGGCTCTTTAAGGCCTTTACCCTCACGAACGAACAAAGGATATACAAAATCATTAACTGTAAGGCTTGCCTGGCGAACTAATCGCCTCATAGCACTACTGCTTCGCAGCCTTCGCAGCCTGTTTTGGGGAAAAGCCATTACAATCTCCTTAACACATATTGGATTATAATAATTGCATCACTGATACATTTGCTCAATCGCGGCAAGTAATCCGTCAAGGGTATGCTCACCGGCCGTTACATCAACACGAACGCCGTAACTTTCGAGTTCCCTGGAAGTCACCGGCCCGATTGAAGCGACCTTAACACTGCCCTGCCGGACTACCTCGACGTCTATTTGCTCGAAAAATCCATTGACCGAAGAAGGGCTGGCGAATGTCAGCCAGTCAATTTCGCCCCGCTTGATTTTTCCCGGCAGCCAATCAGACTCGCCCTTCTTTGTAACCGCCGTGTAAACAGAGACATCATTTACAGTCGCACCGCCTTTTTCCAAAAGCTCGACAAGCTCATTGGAAGCTATCTTCGAACGCAGAAGCAAAACTTTTTTGCCCCGCAGGTCCGTAAAACCGAGAAGCTGTTTGCCGAATTCCTCGCTGGTAAAAACGCTCGGCACAAAATCGGCCTTTATCCCATACAGGGCCAACTTGTCTGCGGTTCTGTCACCTATCGCGGCTATTTTGGCCGAGGCGAATACCCTGGTATCTTTTCCCAGGTCCTCCATGGCATCGAAAAAGATAGTGACGCCATTACCGCTGGTAAAGATAATCCAGTCATAGTCGGAAAATTCCGCCAATGTCCGCAAAAAGTCACTGGAATCAGTCAGAGGCAGAATTTTAAATGTTTCAAACTGCACCGGATTTGCTCCGCGAGCAACAATCTTTTCTGCGAAATCGGCATTACCTGCGGTATCACGTGTAACAACAATATTTCTGCCGAACAGAGGCAGCTTCGTAAACCAGTCGAGGTTTGTGTCACTATCGGCGGCGACGCCGATAACTATAATCGCCGGCGGACCGATCCCGCTCTTCTCGCACGTTTTACTAATCCCCGCTAAAGTCCCCCTGACCATCCTCTGGGAAGGGAAAGTCACCTCGGTGACAACCGCCACAGGAGTATCTTCTGACATGCCGTTTTGTATTAGCCTCTCGGCAATGTAACCGAGATTACCCATACCCATATAAAAGACGATGGTGCCGGGGAATTTCGCCAGCAGTGACCAGTCGATATTACTTTCCTTTTTCCCCTCGGCCTCTCTGCCTGTTATAAAAACCACCTGCGAGCTGTACTGTCTGTCGGTCAGCATAATTCCGGCATAAGAAGAGACTGCAATCCCGGCGGTTATACCCGGGACAATTTCAAAATCTATACCCTCTTTGGAAAGAGCCGCAATCTCCTCGGCTACTCTACCGAAGATACAGGGATCGCCTCCTTTGAGCCGCACAACGGTCCGCCCCCTGGAGGTTTTTTCAACCAACAGCCGATTAATTTCCTGCTGTGTCACCGAGGCGCCGCCGATACGTTTGGGTACGTGAATAATCTCGGCATTTGAAGAAGCGTATTTGAGCAGTGCCGGATTGGCAAGTTTATCGTATATAATGCAATCCGCTTTTTTGAGAACCTCTGCACCACGAACGGTAATCAAATCCGCCCTTCCCGGCCCGGCTCCAACAAGATATACGAAACCATTACTCATAGCGTATTATTCATCAGCTAAAAATACCAAAATCAATCACGTAATACTACTGATTTTATCTCTGCCGCTTTATATTACAAGGCTTTCCTGATATCGTTCCAGAGCCCCGAGGTGATATTATAAAAAAATCTTGAAGGAACAATCGAAAAAACATATAAAACCGAAGACATAACAGCATTTTTCCATTAATTGAATCGCTGTAAAACTTAATTATTCCCAAAGAGAACGTGATGAAGCACACACTGAGAATTAAAATTGTTTTACTGTTATCGATAATTTCCTTAACGATCCGATGTAATGCATATCAAAACAAGCAAGCCCCAAACCCATGGGCCAACGGGCGTTTAGTTGTCTCGGAAAACGGCAGGTTCCTGCAGCATGAAAACGGGAAACCTTTCTTCTGGCTTGGCGATACCGGCTGGCTGCTGTTCACAAAACTCAATCGCGAAGAAGTCCGGACATACCTCGAAAACCGCCGACAAAAAGGATTTAATGTGATCCAGGCAGTATTACTTTGGAGTTTGCCTCAGTCCAATATTTATAAAGATTCGGCCCTGATAGAAAACGATCCCGGCAGGCCTTTGACAACGGAGGGAAATAATCCTCAAATCGAATCGGAATACGACTACTGGGACCATATCGATTACGTCGTTGATACGGCGGCACAAAAAGGAATCTATATCGCTATGGTACCGGTTTGGGGAAGCAATGTAAGAAGAGGTCGTTTTTTCACAGTTGAAAAAACCCGCGCGTACAGCAAATGGTTGGCCGAACGTTACAGAGCCAAACCCAACATCATCTGGATTAACGGCGGTGATACCAGAGGAGACCAAAACACGGATATCTGGCGAACACTTGGGACTACACTGCACGAAGAAGACCCGAATCACTTAGTGACATTTCATCCGTTCGGCAGGACACAATCATCCACCTGGTTTCACAGCGACAACTGGCTGGATTTCAATATGTTTCAATCCGGTCACAGGAGATATGACCAGATAGGTCCGAACGACGATATAGCAACATGGAAAGGAGAGGACAACTGGAAGTATGTCCTGGAAGATTATACCAGGACACCGCCTAAACCGACTATCGACGGTGAACCATCATACGAAAACATCCCGCAGGGATTGCATGATCCTAATGAACCTTTCTGGCAGGACAAAGACGCAAGGCGTTACGCCTATTGGTCGGTCTTTGCGGGTGCTTTCGGACATACCTACGGCAATGGTTCAGTTATACAAATGTATAAGCCCGACTCACGCCGGGTTTCCTACGGCGTACGTAGCTATTGGTACGAAGCCGTTAACGACCCCGGCGCCGGACAGATGCAGTATCTCAAAAGTCTTATACTCTCGCGTCCGTTTTTCGAAAGGGTATATGATCCGTCCATCATCATCGACAACGGTGAGAAATACGACTTTGTGATCGCCACCCGCGGAAAAAGTTACGCATTCATCTATATCTATACCGGCCGGGAATTCGAAGCGAATCTCGGCAAAATATCGGGCGAAAAAATAAAAGCATACTGGTACAACCCGCGTAACGGCAAATCGCAAGTCCTGGGTACCTTCGAAAACAAGGGTACGCGGACTTTCGACCCTCCGGGGGAAAAAGCCGAAGGCAACGACTGGGTCCTGATTTTAGATGATGCTTCCAAAAAGTTCCCTATCCCCGGTAGGAGCTGAAAGCGGACTTTATAAAAAACATTCAGTCGATTTTGCATTATAAACGCAGAGAAAAGAGATTTTTTGCGCACATTTTGGGGGCTAAATTACACTATAATAACAGAAGCTGATTTCAGCAGTTTTTGAGAAGGCAATTTTGTGAATTTGAATTCAGAAACACAATTAGTCGAAGCCGCCCAAAACGGCCATTTGGAAAGCTTCGGAGCTCTCTATGAGCGTTATCACAGTCCGATGGTAGCATTGGCATACTCGATGCTGGCCGACCGGGATCTTGCAGAGGATACTGCACAGGAAGTTTTCGTCGCAGCATGTCGTGACATCGCAAACTTGAAAAGTAAAGAGAAGTTCGCCGCATGGCTGGCCGGGATTTGTCGCAATACTGCAAGACAAATACTTAGGTCCAAAGGCAGGAACATTGTCCCGGCGGATGGACAGGTATCAGACTCATCCCAAAGTGACGGGGACAATCAATTCCGTACGGTTGTTAGCCGGGCCATCCAGCAGCTCAAGCCGGCCGAAAGGGAATTGATTGTTCTGAGATATTACGACGATCTGCCTTATGAGCGGATAGCTTCTGTGCTCGATATCTCTGTCCAGGCGGTAAACGGCCGGCTGACTCGGGCAAAACGTAAGATAGCAAAGTATTTGAAACGAAACGGTTTTACGGGAGATGATTATGAAACGTCCTGAAAACAACAAATGGCTCGACAAGGTATTGAGTGAAACTATCGGCTCAAAAAAACCTCAAGCCGACTTCGAAAACTTCAAGCGAAAACATCCCCGGGCCGTTGAAATGTTAACCTCGCGGGCCGGTACCTATGCAGCATCCAGAGCACCGCAAACAATAAGGAATATAATTATGAAAAGTCAGATTACAAAATTCGCCGCAGCCGCGGTGCTAATTATAGCAGTATTCATAGGAGTACGCTACTTCGGTGGTTCGATTGATGGTGCAAGCCTTGCGTTCAGCCAGGTGCTTGATAATTTGGCAAGTGTCCAGACGATTCGCGCAGAAATATGTTCAGATGGTAAAGAAATTGAAATCTGGGCAAAAAGACCCGATATGATTCGTTATGAGCACGATGGTGGTACCTATGAAGTTTCTAATGGGCCCTCAATGTGGGTAGTGGACCTGCAAAATAATAAAGCAGTAAAAAAACCTTCTCCTTATTTTGAAGATGCAGAACGACGAGGAATAGACGTATTGGATGCACTTATTCGAATGGAATACACAGACAATTTTTCAGGTTTTTTTTCAGAAGGACCTGTTGGGAAAATCGAGAAGGAAGGAAAATCGTTTGATCTATATCAGATGGAGATTGATGATCACGGCACAATAATTCAATTCGAGAGCCTGGTTGATACAGAAACACATCTAATAAATTCTATAAAAATAGAATTATTCGAAGATGGCGAAATGTCACAATCTTTTGAATTGTCTATACTGGAATATAACCAACCAATGCCGGATAGCATGTTTGCATTTGAACCTGACGAAAATATGGAAGTTGTTATCGAGGAGCCTAAAGAGCTTATACAGGAAGAAATACAAACAGAAGGCTCAACTCTTTCGGGAAGAATAACCTGGGCCAGTAATGATAAGCCGGTATCGGGCGCACGTTTGACTCTTAGTGGCGGTCCCGTTATTAGAACCTCTGAAGGGCAAAATAGAAGATCATTTTTTGCTCGGGCAGAAACCGATAACGATGGCTATTGGTATATAACAGGTGCTCCTGCCGGTGGTATAAGTATGTCTGTAAGAAGCTGGGAATTTGAATGGCCGGCAATGCCTTCTTTTTCTACAAATGTCGGTTCTGCTTTGCGTCCAACTGTTGTTGTCGATGGTCAAAGTGAATATAACGACCTGAATTTCACAGTTTATAAACCGGAGGAACTGTATGCACACATAACAATTAATGTTACAGACGAAAACGGACAACCTGTTGAGGGAGCATCGGCTATTTTACAATATGCGGAGGAACCATGGAGTATGCACCAGCATGTTTATGCTATACCTCGGAAAAGACAGTTTTCAGGTGCAGACGGCAAATTTGACAATCCCGATATCTGGCCTACAGATAGACCGGTTAAATTATTTGTCGGACCACGCAATAATGATGGACCTTATCCCGTGAGAAGCTACGGCACTGAGCCATTCATTATTGAGCCAAAGCAAAATTATGAAATGAATATAGTTCTGCCGTTTAAGAGAGAGTTGACAGTTAAGGTGGTTGACATTTCCGGACAGCCAATGGAAGGTGTAGGTGTTTCGGTTCTTGATGAAGATGCAGCCCCTGTTCCTCAATCCGGGATGAATAATATGGTGCTCTCAAATTCTCAGGGCCTTGCCGATATTTCCGGTCTGTTTCCGGGTGAGAATATTATCATTTTTCTGAAGCGTCTCGATCCAACCCAGCCTGATCCCAGAGAAC
>CAYVXS010000072.1:0-10152 GCA_964454885.1 uncultured Pirellulales bacterium | reverse complement strand
CAAGATGCCGAAAAGAAAAACGGACATCGGCCAGGCGCTGGATTATCTCGGCAGGGTCGTCAGGAAAAGAGCGACTGTGTTTATAGTCTCCGATTTCATTGAAGCAGATTTCAAGAAATCTCTGAGCCTGCTAAATAAAAGGCACGATGTCATCGCGGTTTCGGTCCGCGACCGGGCGGAAATCACCCTGCCGGGCATCGGGCTGATTGAATTTGCCGACGCGGAAACAGGCGAAGTCGTTCTCGTCGATACATCAAGCAGGCAGTTCAGGAATAAATACGGCGACACCTGCGCAAGGCGGTTCGACGAATTAAAAAATATGCTGCGGTCAATTAATGTCGATTGCATCAGCATAAACACGGATAAACCATACATACAGGACCTGGTGAGCTTTTTTCACATGCGGCACCGACGGCGTTAATTCAATGGAGAGCGTATTCCGGATAGAAATTGTGAGGTAAAGTAATGGAAGAAAAACTGGATTTTTCATTACCGGCGAAAAAACAAAAGAAATCGTTTCTGCCTGTTGTCACTGTCATCCTGCTTATCGTTTTAATCGCCCTGACGATATATAATATCTCGGTCCCATCACAAAACAGAAATAATTCCACTCAGAGCACTACAGCCCTGTCATCCGATCAGGCCAGACAGCTTGCATCGCAGCTTGCCGGTCGTAATTTATACTCAAGAGCGGCTCAAGTTTGGCAGGATTATCTGTCCGGCGTCACCCTGCCTGATACGGAACGGGCCAAAACCCTTTTTGAAATAGGTACGTTACATGAAAAAGCCGGTGAATATGCCCAGGCAATCGAATATTTCTATCGCAGTGAGATCACTGCGAAAATTGCTGAATTAGAGCCCGAGATTAATATAAACATAAAGAATTGTTTCGAGAAGCTCGGCATGTTTTCGGCCCTGCGATATGAAATGATGGACAGAACAAGTCTCAAGTCGGCACAAAAGGCCGGCGGAAAAATAGTCGCCGAAATCGGTCCCGAAAAAATCACCGCCGCGGACCTTGACTCACTAATCGAGGAAGCAATCGACAATCAACTCGCCCCAATGGCGGCATTTATGACGGCCGAACAACGAAACGAACAGAAAAAGAAAATGTTAGAGCAGTTCAAAACCCCGGAAGCTAAAACCCAATTCTTACAATCATGGCTTGCCCAGGAGGTTTTATATCGCGACGCCCTTGAACAGAAGCTGACCGAGCAACCGGAAGTCAAAAAAGTTCTCGAAGATGTGACCCGGGGGGTTTTAAGCCGGCAGCTCATGAACAAAGAGCTTGCGGACAAGATTAATGTCACCGAGACCGACCTGCGGACATATTACCAGGCAAACAAGGATAAGTACGTCGAACCGGCAAAGAAAGACGACCCTAATTCGGTGGAGCGACAAAAAAGCTACGATGAAGTCAGGGAGCAGGTCATGAACGAGCTTGTAAGCAAAAAAAGCCAGGACATTCAGAAAGATTTAATTGAGCAAATGATGAACAAATATAACGTTATTATCCATACCTCCGCGCTCGGTGGAACGGAAGAGAAAGCTTCCGAAAATAAGGAACAATAGTGACATTGAGATAAATGGCAGAGAAAACGCATAAAATCCGGTTAATATTTTTTGTGCTGCTAAGCTGCGGCATTATCTTCGCGTTCGCAGGGTGCCGGAAAGGACCGGCGGCGAAAAGCAAACAAATAGAATTCGAGATCGACAAAGAATACACACGGGGGCCTTTGACCGCGCACGTTCTTGTTGACAAGGCAAAAATAAATATCGCCCAGACTTTAACTCTGCAGCTCGAAGCCGCCATCGAGCCGGGTTATGAACTGAAGATGCCGACCGTGGAAAAAGTCTTAGAAAATTTCGGCATCGTCGATTGGGACAATCTGGGTGACAAGCTCGATGAAAATAATAATGTCGTGAAAAGATACCGGTAGTGTCTGGAGCCGTTCGTATCCGGTACTTATCCTATCCCGGCTTTTACTTTCGAGTTTTACGATGTCAACAGTCCCGAAGAAAAAAAATACGAGCTGACAACCGAGCCGATCGATATCGAGGTCACTTCTCTTTTGGGTGAGCAAAAGGCTGATTTGAAAATCGCCGATATCGAAGGCGTGGTGGAAATGCCCACAAAAGCTTCCTATTGGTGGATCTGGATTCTGTGCATCTTCGTTATCGCGGCCGTGGTAGTGACATGGTTTATCTTACGCAGGAAAAAAACCAAAGAAATCATCAGGATTTATAAACCGGCCCACGAGATTGCATATAACCGCCTGCGAGCTTTAATCGAACAGAAGCTGGTCGAGGCCGGCAAAATCAAGGAATTTTACGAACAGATAAGCGACATTCTCAGGCATTATATCGAACATCGTTTCGACCTGCACGCCCCGGAAAGAACGACGGAGGAATTTCTGGCCGAGCTTCCTGCGACAAATGTGCTGTCACAACCCGACCAGGACCGTTTGGCGGAATTTTTGACACACTGTGATCTGGTGAAATTCGCCAAATATAATCCGAGTGCCGAGCAAATCCAGAAAACATTCAATCTGGTAAAAAATTTCATAGAAACAACGAAATCGGAAGAAAAAAAGATTGATGTCACGGAGTCCGATTCCGGAAACGTAGAACTCAGGAGTGCATAGATGCAGCTATATTCACCGTGGGTATTACTGTTACTTTTACTGCTGCCCATTCTGGCGTATTTGAGCTTTCGTAAAAAACGCCGAGCAGCGGTGAAATTCCCATCGCTGACAAACATTCGAAGCTGCCCGGTCTCGTTACGTCTGCGGCTAAGGCCCATATTAACAATTACAAGATTAATCTGCATAGCACTTTTAATATTATCTCTTGCCCGGCCGAGGAAAGGGACGGTGCTGTCCGAAATTTCGACCGAGGGCGTGGCGATAGAAGTCGTTGCGGACCGCTCAGGCAGCATGCAAACGGAAATGGATTATTACGGCGAGACACTCAACCGCTTCGAAGTTGTTAAAAAAGTTTTTTCCGATTTTATCGGCGGGGACAAAAAAGGCCTGGCCGGAAGAACCAGCGACCTTGTCGGCCTGGTGACTTTCGCCAGATATGCAGATACCACCTGCCCACTGGTGTTGAGTCACAATGTTTTACTGGAATTCCTGAAAAAAACGGAGATTGTCCGGCTCCGCAGCGAAGACGGAACGGCAATCGGTGACGCCATCGCCCTTGCGGCCGCCCGACTAAAAACAGCGGAAGAAGAAATGCAGCAAAGAAAGGCAAGACTCATCCAGGCAGGCGAGGAAATTTCAGACGAAAATGAAGGTGGATTTACGATTAAAAGTAAAATCATCATTCTCCTGACCGACGGTATGAACAATGCCGGTCAATATGACCCACTCCAGGCCGCCGAGCTTGCAAAAAAATGGGGTATCAAAATATATTCTATCGGCATCGGCTCGGCCCAGGCCTATACGACGATTCAAACACCGCTCGGGACGTATAAGATGCCGACCGGGCAGAGTCTTGACGAAAATTTGCTCAGGAGAATCGCCGAAATAACCGGAGGATTTTACGGCCGCGCAGACGACGCGAAAACACTTCACGAGATTGTTAAAAAAATCGACGAAATGGAAAAAACAAAAGTTAAATCCATTCAATATACCCAGTATGCGGAACTTTTCGGACCGTGGACAAAAGCGGCACTGGTGATTCTGGTTTTGGAAATGTTAGCCAGTTGCACGATATTTCGTAAGATACCTTAGGGACTTTATCAGAAACGAATATGTACTTAGGTAATTACAATGCGTTATGGCTGTTATTTGTTGTGCCGGTGTTATTGATACCGGCATACATCTGGTGCTTCTGGAAGAAATCCCAAGCACTGCGAAAACTGGCAAGCAGTGACATGCTCAAAAAGATTAATATCTCCGTCAGTTTGAAAAAGCAAATATTCAAGGCCTTTTTACTGATAATGGCATTCATATTCATTGTCATCGCTCTGACCGAACCGAAGTGGAATCCACGGTCACAAAAAATACGGCGTCAAGGCCGGGACATCTGCATATTGCTGGATACCTCCCGCTCGATGCTGGCCGAAGATATTAAACCCAGCAGACTCGAACGCTCGAAAATAGCCATACGGGACCTCCTCGAAACATTACAGGGCGACCGGGTCGCAATCGTGACATTCGCAGGCAACAGCACGGTCAAATGTCCCCTGACACAGGATTATGCCTTCGTGAGAATGGTGTTAGCCGATATTTCCACCGAAAGCACCAGCAGAGGAGGCACGATGATAGGCGATGCCATCCGTAAGGCAACCGAGGATGTCTTCGATAAGCAGAGTCGCGAATACAAGGACATTATATTAATCACCGACGGTGAAGACCATGACAGCTTTCCCGAACAGGCGGCGGAAAAAGCCGCAGCAGAAGGCATTAGAATAATTGCGATAGGGATAGGCGATGAAAATGAAGGTTCACGAATTCCAATTACAGGCCCAAACGGCCAAAAGACTTTCCTGAAGTACAACGGCGAAGAAGTATGGTCCAAACTCGATGCCGACACCCTGCGAAAAGTCGTGTATGCCACCGAAGGGGGAAAATATCTGTCCGTTCGGCCGGGAGAAACTTTTGATTTGGGGCAAATTTATGATGAGCTTATCGCCTCGGCCCAAAAACGCGAGCTTGAATCGACGACAATGATTAGATATGATGAGAGATTCCAGATTTTTTTAGCTTTGGGATTAATTTTGATTGTATGGGAGTTTCTGACCGGTGAATCCAAAAAAAGTTAAATTGATATTATTATTGGTCTTACTAACCATGCAGACAGCCTGGGCGGATTCTGCGCTGACTTCCGTACAACAAGGGAATAAACTCTATAATAAGGGGAATTACAACGACGCCATCAAGCAATACGATGAGGCCCTTATCGACCAGCCGCAGGTTCTTGAGCCGAAATTCAATAAAGCAAACTGCTATTACCAGCTCGACGACCTGAACCAGGCAATAGATTTATATAATGAGGTTGCCGCCGAGAGTAAAGACATGAAATTAGTTGCCAGGGCCAAGTACAATCTCGGGGATTGTTATTTCCAAAGAGGCTCCAAACAAAAAGATTCCGATCTGCAAAAAGCTCTCGAAGATTTGAAGACAAGCATAGTTCAGTGGCGACAGGCCCTGGATATCGAGCCTGAGAATGAGAACGCTGCGAAAAATATCGAAGTCGCCCGGTTGATTATCAAGGACATCTTAGACCAGATCAATAAGCAGCAAAAAGAACAGCAGAAACAGGCCGAAAAACAAAAGCAAATGCAGGAAAAACTCAAAGAGCTTTTAGAGAAGCAAAAAGCCCTCTCTCAACAAACCGAGCAAACTAAAGATAAGGCCGATAAAGGGCAGCTCGACCAGCATCAGGCTTCGGAGGATTATAACAAACAGGCACAGGAACAGTCACAACTACAGAACGAAACGCAGCAGACTGCACAGCAGATGCAGCAACAACAAGATCCAAACAACCCGCAAACGCCCCAGATGCAGGAAGCCGCCGAAGAGCTTAAACAGGCGACAAATAACCAACAAAATGCTCAGGAGAAGTTGAAAAATTCAGACGGTGCCTCAGCAAAGCAATCCCAGGACAAAGCGGCGGAACACCTTGAAAATGCCTTGAAAAAACTATCGGAAGAAAATAACCAAAATCAACAGCAGCAACAAAGCCAACAGCAAAACCAACAACAGCAACAACAGGAACAATCACAGCAAGCCGAACAAAATCAATCCGAACAACAGCAGCAGAACCAGCAACAACAGCAGGCCGCAGTTGCACCGGATACCACGGCACAGGATATTATCGACAAGGAGCAGCGTCAACAGGAGCAAAGACAGATGCTGCAAAGAGCTCCCTATCAGAAAGTGGACAAGGACTGGTAAGATGCGAATCGGGATTAAATATATTTTAATTATTATATCGCTTCTTACGGGCATGGTCTCCGCCCAGGTCAGGGTATCGGCCCAGGTTGAAAACAAGGACATCTACGTCGGCGAAAATTTCGGATATTATATTGTGATTGAGGGAGCGGAACAGCCGGGGCTGGTCGATTTGAAACCGCTGCAGCAATATCAACCGCAAAGTACCGGCAACAGGCAGCAAAGCTCCACCCAGATTATCAATAATCGTGTTACGACAAGCAAAACGATTATTATGACCTATTCATTAACTGCAAATACAGAAGGTCAAATACAACTACCCCAGGTCAACGTCACCATTGACGGCAAAAGCTACCAGACCAATCCTGTGCAGGCGAACATTTTAAGGCCCGGAACAACCGAGCAGCTTGACCTGGAAGTGACTTTGTCGGAAAAGCAATGCTACGTCGGTCAGCCGGTGATTATGACGATAAATTTTTATATCTCCGCCAATATAGGTGATTTCCAATTTAATATCCCGGCTTTTAACGGGGATGATTTTTACATTGAAGAGCCTGACATATCGAACCCACAGGCCAGAGATTACGACCTCGGTAACGGGATAGCGGTTCGAGTAACCCAGACCAGAACAACCCATAAAGGGAAAGAATCAATATTATTGTCATTCAGTAAAGTTTTGATCCCGAAACAATCGGGTGAAATTAAAATCCAGCCGACTTCGGTTTCCGCCGATGTTGCCGTCGGCAGAGTAAGATCACGAGATAGTTTCTTTAATGATTTCTTCGGTTCCCAAAACCAGTACAAACGATTCATGGTCAGCTCACAGCCTTTAAGGCTCAACGTACTGCCGTTACCCGAAGAAAACAAACCTGCTGGTTTTTATGGATTAGTCGGGCGATATACAATATCGGCTTCCGCAGCACCGACAGAAGTCAGCGTAGGTGACCCCATCACACTTACTATTAAAATCGGCGGCAGCAGATATTTAAAACCGGTTCAATGGCCCGCTTTGGAAGATATCCCCGAATTGGCCGACAATTTCAAAATTCCCGCCGAGCAGGCATCTCCGACAATTGAAAAAAACTACAAGATTTTTACACAGACAATTCGTGCCAATAACGACAAAGTGACTGAGATACCGCCGATCCCCCTCGCTTATTTCGATGCGGAAAAAGGTGAATATTCCGTGGCCAAAACCAAACCGATTGAGCTTGAGGTCTCACCATCGAAAGTTCTTACGGGCGCTGATTTGGAAGGAAGAGATTTCGCACCTGTGAACAAAGAAGTCGAGGCAATAAAAAAAGGACTATCGGCCAATTACGAAGGTCTCGATGCTTTGGAAAACCAAAATTTTTCACCCACGGCCGCTTTAATCCAGCCCGGTTATTTAGTTATATGGGCCGGACCTCTCGGCATTCTAATCCTGAGTGCCGTGACGAAACTTTCGAGACACACTACCCCCGAAATAATCGCTCGCAAACGCCGGCGAGCGGCGGCGGGCAAAGCCATAGGCCGGCTCAGGAAAATCGCATCTTCGGCCGGGAGACAGCACGAGCAATTGGCTTCGATAATAAAACAATATATCGGCGAACGCTTTGACAAATCGGCGGGAGCTTTGACTTCAAACGACTGTTTCGAAATTATCGCCGAGGCGACAAAAGACATTCAGTCCGCCAACAGGTATAAAGAAATCATAGCCGACTGTGAGGCCGCCCGGTACGCATCGGCTCAAAGCAGTATCGGGCAAACTAAAATTGAAGAGGTCATAAATCTTATTCGGACCGTCGAAAAGAAATCAGGAAAATGATTCTCAGGAAAAACATAATTTCGGTTTGTTTATTCTTCATAACGTTCACAGCTTCGGCACGGGCCGATTTGCCGAAAGAGCAGATATATTCGCTTTTCAATCAGGCAAATCAGTATTTCAGAGAGGCCAATTCAACCGGTGATCCCGAACAGGCCAATAAATTATACCAACAGGCGATTCTGAGTTTCGAGAGGATTATTGACGAAGGAGGGATCCAAAATGCCAAATTATATTATAATCTTGCCAACGCCTATTTCCTCCAGGGCCAGTTGGGCAAAGCCATCCTGAACTATCGCCGGGCGGCAAAACTCGGAAATGACAGTGACATTCAGAAAAATCTTAACTTCGCACGCAGCCAAAGAAAAGACCAGGTGGCGATAAAAACCGAAAGGCGCGTTCTGCATACCCTGTTTTTCTGGCACTACGATTTTTCCCAAAAAACCAAATTTTTATTGATGTGTATTTTCTTCGGGATTGTGTGTCTCAATGTCACGATGGCGATATGGTTTTATCGAAGTGTTCCATTAGTTGTGACGGTGATAATATTCGGCTTATTGACAATATGCCTTCTGGGTTCCATAATCGTGGAAACCCAGACCGATGCAAAAAATGCAGGTGGCGTGATTACCGCTAATGAGGTCGTTGCGTATCAGGGTGACGGCCGGAACTATCCGCCCAGCTTCAAGGAACCGCTGCACGAGGGGACCGAATTCGACTTGCTCGAAAAACGTTCCGGATGGTTTCATATAAAGCTGTTCGACGGCAGCGAGGGCTGGATTCCCGACGACAGTGCGGAACTAATTTAATTTTACTGCTGCATCCCACTACGGCAATAAAATTCCCAAATGAATACCGCATTAAATACGGGCATTGATACAAACCTTTGCCGGATTTAGCTTGACCGCTGTTATAATTACGATGATAATCCGACGTAGAAGCGAACATTTTGGAAAATGTCGCTTTGATAATGACAAAACCTGAAGGATTCTGAAATGGAGATAGAAGCGTTCTTATTATGCGATTGTGCGACCGTTTCCGGCGGGAAGCTGAACGTCCTGGGAGCGTTCGATATCATCTGGGCCAGGCAAATGCCCGCAGTTCATCCCGCATGTGCCGTGGTGACACGAGCGAGGTTTTCAAAGATCGAAGAAGGCGCGCACGATGTTAGAATCACTATCATCGATGAAGACGGCAATATCGTCGGCCCCGACCTCAAGGATTCTATTTCAATCCAAATGCCGCCCAACGAAGATTCTATCAGTCGAAATCTCATCCTTAATATCCACGGCCTAAGATTCAATAAACCCGGTCAATACAGGATCGATTTATCCATCGACAGCCAGCAGATAGCTTCACTGCCTATAAAAGTGCGCGAAGTGCCGATGCAAAACCAGCAGCCGGACGACGATTAACAAAAAAATACCTTAACTTAAAACAAACTCACATATAGGCGGATTTATGAACGGGCCAGTATTTGTTCGTAGATTCTATTCACTTTCGTCGCCGCGTCTTCCCATCTAATTGTGCAAGCCTGTGCATAACCGTTTTCACGAAGTGTGTTACCCAGAGGCGGATATTTCAAAACAGCAACTATTTTGTTAGCCATTTGTTTTATGTCCCAGAAGTCAACTTTCAGCGAATGCACAAGTATTTCCGCAATGCCGCTCTGCTTGCTTACAAGAACAGGCACATTACGTTGCATAGCTTCGAGGGGTGTAATACCGAACGGTTCGGAAACAGACGGCATCACATACAAATCAGCCATTTTATAGGCTTTGTCAACATCGGCACCTCGCAGGAACCGTGTAAAGAATACCTTGTGGCCGATGCCCAGACGGGCCGCGTATTCAATCATACGGTGAGTCATGTCCCCGTCGCCGGCCATGACAAATTTTACATCATTAATCTTTTCCAGAACCTTTTTTGCAGCGGCAATAAAGTATTCCGGGCCTTTCTGCATCGTGATCCGTCCGAGGAACAGAACAATCTTGCTCGTTTTCTTCGGTGATGTTTGAAAATTAACGTCATAGTATTTTTCAACACCGTTATAAACTACTTCTACTTTGTCGGGCGAGACACCATACCGGTCGGTTATAATCCTTTTAGTAAAGTTACTGACGGTTATAACCTTATGTGCTTTATGCATACCATCCCGTTCGATATCATATATCGTTTGATTAATATTTTCGCCGCTTCGGTCGAATTCAGTCGAATGAACATGCACAACCAATGATTTGCCGCTGGTCTGAGAAACCGCTATTGCCGCCGGATAGGTCATCCAGTCATGTGCATGGATAATATCGAAATCCTCGACAGACGATATTTCAACGGCTTTGGCTGCATAGAGCCGGACCTGTTCGTATATATCACTGCCGTAATTTGTCATATCGCTTGAGAGAATGTTACGCCATACAGAACCATAATTTTCTTTTTGCCGCCCAC
>CAYVXS010000071.1:0-10251 GCA_964454885.1 uncultured Pirellulales bacterium | reverse complement strand
TGGGTCTTGAGTTTGGGCAGATTTATAACACAGTCGGCTTCCATAACAGTCTTCGAAATTAAGTATTCATGAGTATCATCGTGGTGGTGAGAGCGGATTTCGCCGGTATCGTATTCAGACCCATATAACAGATGACACAGGTGCGAGATTTCATTAAAAGCCGAATGTTGGCCTAAATTAACTTTAACATAACCGGCAGGGTCACCGGGCAGTTTATCATGTCCGACGATTACACCGTTTATTTTCCTGGCTTTTTCCGGTCTAAGGTCATAAATTTCCACTTCAAAGCCGGCCTGTTTCCGATAAAACTCCTGAATTTTGTCTAATCCCGCCATCCGGCGAATTACGTTAAAATCGGCATCATTCTGAGGAGCGTCGGCAATGATGATTCGGCCTTTACCCCTGATAGCGATATAAACAAAATCAAGGGCTGCTCTGATAATTGAGCCGTGTGTTATCAGGCAATCTTCATCGCCCGGTTGCGTCTCACGAAAGTCACGGATAAAGTTGGGCTTCAGCACGACCGTGTTACCGGGGCTGATAATCTCACCCAGCGGATTCCAGTCTTTTCGGCCGTAATGGTCCGCATCGAGCTCCAGCAGTCGTAAAGTTTCCCGCACACCCTCGTATGCATAATTAGTGCTATCTGTCTGTGTTTGAAAATTAAAAGGATATTCAGGATAGGGTGTTCCTGGTGAATATGGAGGCTGCGAAGGGTAGCCTTCATTCCCTGTGGAAACAGCAACAAGAGATGAATTAATAGTTTTAATCAATTCTTCGCATCCTGTTTAAAATGCCCCGATGATTTTGACACAACATTCTGAAGGTTACGCTGCCATTTCTCGGTAATTACTTCGATACTGCATTGATTTTTTGCCGCCACTATTGCTCTGCTGGAATATTGTGTCCATAATGTGTCATCCTGCAATAGAGATACAACCTTTTTGGTGTATTCATCGATGTTGTTTTTTTCGATAAGATAACCGTTAACGCTGTCATTTACCAATTCACCAAGTTCTCCAACGTTGGCAACGACAGGCACAACGCCGGTAGTCATAGCCTCGGCCATTGCAATGGACAGGCCTTCTGATTTAGATGTTAATATAAAAATTTTCGAGTTCGCAAGAATGCCTTCTATATCTTTTTTCTTGCCGAGAAATTCTATATTGCTGTTAAGCCCCAATTCAGCGGCGAGTTTTTTCATATCCGGTAACAAGGGACCATCACCAACCACTACCGCCCTGATATCCGGCACGGTATGTGCAACAGCGGCCACAATCTCAATAAATTGATTAACTTGCTTTATTGGGGATAAACGTCCGACAAATATCAGGTGAATATCTCTGTTGCTTTGAACCGGTTGTAGAGAACCGTTTACGCTTCCGGTGATTACAGCCACGGTCTCTTTTATATTTTTTTCGGTAAAAAACGCTTTGGCCTTGTTGCCGCGGACAACGATAAGGTCGAATTGCCCGGCAACTTTAACAGCCAACGCTTCTATAAGTTTTGATGGACGACCGAGGGCTCCACCGACGCTTTCAATCGCATCAATACCGCCCCCGATTATTTCGACAGGACCTCCGGTCATTTGGTAACAGGACGGTCGCCCCATGATTTTGCCTGCAATCAACGCCGAGCATGCGCCTGGTGCAAGATGATATCCCATATACAAATCAGGCTTGTAGCGTAGTCCGGCCAGAAGCATCCAGACCGCCTTAGCACCGGCACGAGTCAGTAATACTGCAATCCATTTCGGCGGACAAACGAATCTTACTTTTTCTACCGGAATCTGAGGCTCATCGACAATGAGAATTAATTCTTTTACGCCGCTGCGAGCCAGGGGGGTAATATGCGACAAATACCAGTTGGGATTGTGAAATGTCCCCGTGACCATGATTCGTCCGCCCGGCTTCCACCGCCGATGTGGTATTAGCCTGCCGATCAGCGCTATGAGGTATGTCACGCTATATACGCTTAGTAACAGGATATAAGCAGTTATTCTTCTTATACGCATATCAGTTAAACCAATTCATTTCGAATCAGCACAAATTCGTTCGTAAACAGCTTTCGTTTTTTGGGCTACAGCAGCAGGATGGAATCGTTCCATCGCTGCTTTGCGTCCCGCCTGAGACATTTGTTGACACAACTGTGGGGAACCGGCTAATCTGGCTAAACGATCGGTAATTTGCTCGGTGGATTCCGGCTCGACTAAAAAGCCGTTTTGCCCCTCTGTAACCATATATGGCATTCCGCACCGGTTTGACGCAATGACTGGAACTCCGGCGGCCATCGCTTCTGCAATTGCCATAGGTGAATTTTCCTGTCTCGAAGGCAGCAGAAATACGCATGCTCTTGCAAGCTCATCCGCCAGTTGGACATGGTTAATATGCCCCAACAGCTCCACTTTATCCCCGATTCGGTGCTGTGTAATGCTCTGCTTTATCCGGTTGAAGTAATCCTGTTCCCTTGCCTGTCCGGCAATAATTAACTTTGCCTGTGGAAAGCGATCGGCGATATCGGCAAAGGCCTCGACCGAACCTAATGTATTTTTTCTTTCGTTGATCCAGCCGACGCAAAGAATCCTACCCGGTTCGGTTCTGCGTTCTATCTTAAAGAACCGCTCATCCACAGGGTTATCGATGTCGTAAATCGTTGCTTTAGTCAGCGGTTCGATCATCTGCCTTACGTAAGGTGTTATGGAGATGATATGTTTTTGTGCGGCAAGACCTCGCCTTTCCACGTATTTCCACAATCTCGATCTGAGATGGCCGAATTTTGCCGAATCTGCAATGAGATTGGCATGGTCGAATCCGTGAACCGTAAAAACGTGCGGAATGGTAATATTACCAAGACAAAGGCCGTATGTCTCGTGTGTGTGTAAAATATCAGGTTGTAAATCTTTTATATAGCCGACCAGCGTTTTTTTACCCGGACCGGCTATGATATCTAATATCTGAGGCCAGTGGGAACCGGCCAGCCGATGTACTATAACAGCACCGTCCTGTTCGACGGTATTTTTTAGTCGGTCGCGCTCAAGTGTAACAAGATGAACTTCCATATCATCAAGTTGAGCTAAAGCTTTAACAAGAACCACCGTGACGGACTCAATCCCCCCTTTGGGACGACCTGAATCTACGGGATAGCGGCTGAAGATAACAACTTTCATCTTTATGTCTTTACCTGCTTTGAATGTGATTCGTAAATATTCTGAAAGATTCGGACGAATTTCTCCATACAGGAATCGGTCGTATGATTTTTCAAATAATATTCCCTGGCGGATTTCGAGGCGGCCTGCCATTTTTCCTGCTGGTCCATCGATACTCTGACGGCATTGACCAATTCATTAACGGTCGATGCCGTCCATCCGAGATTATAGTCGGCTATCACATTGTCCGGGTCGAAAGTCGAAACAACCGGAAGTCCACAGCTCCAGGCCTCCAGGAATGTGTTGGGAAATCCTTCGTAGGAAGAGGTACAGCACAGCAGCTTTGATTTACAATAATATGAAGACATCTGGTTGTGAGGCACCCGACCATGAATTTTTATATTGGGGACGGTAGCACTTTGCTTTATCAAAGTGTTGCTATATTCGGAGTCACTGTTGGCCATGCCTACTACGTCAAAGGTAATATCCGGGCATCTTTTTGCGATATCAATGAGCCATTCGAATCTTTTCTCTCTGCTTATTCGGCCGACCCATAGAATACTGGAATTTTCTTGTGACAAATCTGTTCGAGCTGTGTTCGAATCCAGTCCACAGGGCATTGGAATGATAGTTGCCTTAATGTCAAATCCATCCTGTAACATATTTTGCTGACGCTTAGTCTGAACAACAACCGCATCCGCGCATTTTAAACCATAACGATACAGCAGCTTGTCACGTCGTGTACGCATCGCAGGCAGCTTAGCATCACAGTCCGGGTCGCTTGCCACGGAATAGACAAATTTCCGACCGTGTCTGCGGCACCACATTGCCACCTGTCCTGTTTCATAACCGCCGCAGTTCTGATAATAAATATCGGCGTCTGCGCGTTTCATCGCTGCGTTAAGGCTTGTCCACTTTGGCCAGAAGAATCGCAAGCCCTTGATACCTGCTTCTTTGCGGCACATCTTGAAGACTTTCACCCCGTCTATCTCTATGCCGTCCTGCTGACCTTCATCCAATGTGAGCATACTGGCTTCGTATCCTCGCTCGGCAAGCCATTTGGCCATTAGCGAAGTCTGCCTCTCTACGCCTCCTATGTGTCCCGTATCAACAGAGGCCAGCTCGCCATAAGCAAAATGCGCCACAAAACAAATGGACATTTTTTTCTTTTTGTAGGAGCTATTTTTCATGCGTATCCGTCGCTTCTGCCAGGCCGTATTTGTCAAGCAGTTCGTCGTATATTTTTAAGATGTTATTTTTCTGATACTTGAGTGAAAATACTTCCAGTGATGATGGAGCCTTCTCACTTAATCTTGAACGAAGCGTTTGATCTGTTGCCAACCTTGTCAAGCCCGCGGCAAACGCATCGACGTCTTCGCTTGCTACCAGAAGACCATTGACGTTATCTTTGATAACCTCCGGTGCTCCGCCCGCGGATGTTGCTATGCAAGGCAGACCTGCGGCCATTGCTTCCACGAGAGCAAGAGGTAATCCTTCCGCCCGGGATGGGAATGCGAATATGTCACCGGCCGATAGTATATCGCCAACATCCTTTCGAACTCCTGTGAATTTTACACTGTCCCGAATCTTCAGATCGTCGATCAGGTTAAGCAGTTCCTTTTGATATGCATTAGGCTCATCCGTTCCTTTCGCTGCAATCGCTCCTACCAGCAACAGGCGCATCAGGGGGGCCTGTTCCAGTGCCCGGGCAAATGCCTTGACAAGAATATCCCAGCCTTTGCGATAAATAGCCTGGCCTACGGAACATACCAGTATATCCTGGTCGGAATATCCGAGCGAATTGCGTACGGATGCCCTTGCCTGCGGTCTTGCCGCGTATCGGCCGAGGTCTATCGGTACCGGCGCTACTGACATTTTTTCTTTGGGAACACCATAGCGAAGAAGCTCCCTGCTTATACCTTCGGACACCGGTAACACCTTATGGGCAAGAATACATGTTGTTCGAGTGCTCAATCCTAATCTGTGTATAAGGCTCGGTTTCCTGCCGTCGTCTCTGTACTCCGACGAATGATTTGACCAGATACGAATGGGAACATGTGCAAGGGCCGCACCGATGATCGGGCTTGTATGTACACAATGAAAGTGAGCAATCGTACAGCCTGTATTTTTGAACATGCGATATGAATCGCGTATGCATCGCAGGTCAAATTGACGCCGGGGGCGTTTGATGTAAAGGCATTGAATATTGCTTTCCGTCAGCGCTTTTTGGATTTCCTCGTTTTGCGGGACCGAAGAAAAAACAATTATGGATTGCCACCCCTTCCGACGGCAACCGTCGAGAATTGCGCGGTGCCAGTCGAACCGGGATGTCCGGACCTTGGGTTGGCCGCCCCAGTAATGAACAATCGAAGGCATTACGACTTGTTATCTCCGTGAAAGATATGCTTTATGCCGATTTTAATCGATTCTACGTTGTATGCCATATCACTGATCGCAGGTATGCTGTAACCTAATCGTTTGTCAGATGAAATATGTAATTGTGAAACTATGAGTCTGAGTACGGCGAATAACAATGCAGAAGTTCTCCGTAGAAGCCAGTAGAAAGGGTGACTGTTAAGCAAATCCGGCTTATATAGTCCGGTTGTCCTTGGGAATTGCAGGCCGTTTGCCCAGGATTTTCTTCGTATCTTTCCCGGTTTTTTAAGCTCATCCTGCACGCGGTGCTTAACCCATGCATCCGGACAGTAAATTATCTCATACCCTTCGTTCTTGAGCTTGAGCAGCATTGACATTTCCGTACCTCTTCTTTCTATTGTCGGGTGCGGTCCGACCGACTCATCGTATCGCCTGCCGCTATCGAAGATCTCCCTTCTAATCCAGTAATTTGGCCCGGGCGGTCTGGCGGATCCCGGAGGATATGGACATTCCTTCTCGAACGGGAAATGATCATTATAACCCAGGCCCATTGTCGAGCATCCCGGAAGGGTTGCCCAGCCCGGGGCTTGTCCATCCGACCATACGATCTTGGAACCGCCGCCGAATATCTTGTGGTCGGGCCATCGCCGTATGCATTCAATCATTGCCTGTAACCAGCCTTTTGAAGGTGAAATGTCGTCGTCTGTGAACACTAAAATATCACCTAAAGCGACTGTATTTAATGCGCAATTGAGCGCACAGTGTTTTCCGGGACGCGGCTCGAAAAGATAACGTAAAGGCAGTTTATCGGTAAATGATTCTACCACCTCTTTCGTGTTATCTTTCGAATTATTGTCAATCACGACAAATTCTACTGAAAGCCCCTCTCTGTCCGCAATAGACATGGCTTCAAGTGTCTCTCGCAGAATTTCCGCCCGATTGTATGTCGGAATTAAAACAGAGATATCGAGCGCATTTTGTTTTTTGGCCATAAGCAAAATCCTAAGTAACGTTCAATCCTCTTAATCTTGTTATAATGATTAAGCAGGAGTTGTTCGGCAACAGTTCGGTTTATGATTAAGGATTGAGTTTCTTAAAACATCCTTTAATAGAAGAATACTGTTTTTCAAATTACCGGTTCTTTCGATGCGATGTCTTCCGGCGATACCCATCCTTTGTCGGAGTTGAGGATTCTCCGCGATAATAATCATTTTGTCTGCCATTTTATTCCAATCATTTTCCTCCACAAGGAAACCGGTTTTTCCATCTGTCACCTGGTCGATAATCCCAGGATGTCTTGTGGATATAACGGGTAGCCCACATGACATAGCCTCACCGATAACTACAGGCCATCCTTCTTCATCACCGTCTGAACTCGTTATCGAATGCTGAACGAATGCTCCGGCAGTTATCATTTCCCGCTTTACTATTTCATTTGACTGTGCACCCATGAACCTGACCTGTTGTTTTAATCCTAACTCATCTGCCATTCGCCGGCAGTCATCCAGTAAAGGCCCGTCCCCAATAATATGAAGTCGAGCATCACGACATCTTTTCGCACATTTAGCGAAAGCCTTAATTGTATTAATGTGGCACTTCTTCGGTACAAAACGTCCTACTGCAAGAAACCGACAAGGTTGTTTGGTAACTGATCCAGCCGGCGTAAATTTCTCAATGGGTACGCCGCAGGGTATTGAATATATTTTTTCAGGGGGTGAGCCCAGATTTATAAGCCGCTCGCGTTGAACGTTATTTACAACAATAAGAGCCCGAGCTACACGTATGAGCTTTTTACAACTGAATCTGTACCAGCGGTCTCTATACTTTTTTGAGAGGTCAAAACCGTGAAAATGAATAACCAGCGGTACATTTGCTTTTATGCATGGTCTTATCAATTGAAGGCCTGTTGTTCCGAATTGTGCCAATACAACATCGGGCCTTGATTCCAGGAATTCAACGCATAAGGCTTTTTCCACACATGCGGGCATAAGATAAGTGTTTTGATAGCGTGATACCAGCCATATTTCCCGAATTCTACGTCTCCACTTATTCTTTGTTTGTTTTTTTGTGGGATACGGCAACTGCACAATCTTGATACCCGGAGGAACCTTAAGGTTTTCATCTGAAGTCTTTCTGTAAACCGTAGCATTTAGAGCTTGTGCCTGGCGAACTATGAAACTCTCGCTTATAGCAGGAAACTTACTACTGAATATCGCAACATTCATAATATACTCCCTATTGTTCCGACTATATTATTTGTTGCAATCAAGAAGATAATATCGTGATTATTATTCCGTTTGGTCAATGGTGTTTTCCTGCTATCTTCTTACGGTGGGATCACACCATCCGGTATATTTTAATCTCAACTTAAACTTTTGATGTCAAGTCCACAATTTTGAAATTTTCCATCTTGTCTGGAAGGGTATTTCTATCAGCATTTGGTCCGTATTTCTGATCAAATAATCCAAATGTTAAAATCATTTCCCACAGCCTGCTTAATTTTGGATGAGCGGAACTGATATCCTGATTGAGCAGTTCAATAATGACTTTTTTATCGAAAAAAGTTTCGTTAAGATGGTTCACCGTACTTTCAACCATTAAACGATATTTCTTGGATAATCGTAACAATCCGTTCATATCATGCCACGAGCTGTTTTCAAGAAATATTGTGGAGTCTCTTTCCGGTTGTTGGGAGCCATGAGTAATTGTTGAAAAGCGTGACATGTATCGAGCTGTATCTCGTATACTTTTCCGTAATATAGACAGGATACTGCTCACGGGCGGGCGTAAACCGGCCGGTAGCCCGGTATTGGCATCAGCGATCCATGCAAGTTTGGGATTAACCAATTTCAGTGCCCTTTGGACAATTTTTCCGCCTTTCTTCCAGCTTGCCGGAATGGTCAGGGCAAGTGAAAACAAAGCATTGTCATAGGCGGGTGACCTGTCGGGGAAAACTGTTCGCAATCCATGCTGAATACCTATGGTTTCCTTCGACTGCAAATCAAGAATTGTAAAATATTCGGAGCTGTTTTGTATTTCTTTGTTTTTAAGAAATAGAACAAACAACTTATCTAAGGCCCTTTCTCTGGCTGCAGCGGCTTTTTCTTTCATCCGACTGTTTAATGCAAGCATCAACAAATCCTGATTATGGGGTTTTTGAACGATCTCCGCATTACAACAATACTGAGCAATTCTTCTTGCCTTCAAGAGGTCCGGTTCATTATGATAAATGTGATACGCAGGATACATATAATCGGTTAAATTCCCGATCGTATAACATCCTTTGAAAAGTGTATCCCACCAATGGGCCGTTAATACAACCTGAGTACCTATATCCAGCATCTTTTGGTGCAGCCCCAGTGAATGAAAATGTATGAAGTCCATCTGCGATTCATTGACATCTACTGCTAATTCAGCGACATCCGCATAATGGTCGGTATCCCGTTCAATCAGCGTAAGTTCATGTCCAAGCAGTTTTGCAATTTTTATTGCCAAGCGAGTATCTGAAGAATGCGGATAATTTTTGTTGGAAAAGGTAACGGCAGTAGTTGATTTGGATTTTGGGCATAAACCGAGCAGGAGACGAGAGTCCACACCTCCGCTTATAAGCACCGTGCTATTGGCATTATCGGCCATCCGCTTGTTGACGCTGTGTTCAAGTTTTGTACGCAGCTCTACGGCGGTATCTTTCCAGTTATTCAGTCCTGCGGCTTTGTTATCGAGATCAACATCCCAATATTTCTCGGTTTGTAGGTTTCTACCATCCCAGATTGCATGGGAGGCCGGAACCAATCGACGAATGTCCTGAAACAGGGTTTTATCTCCGAATATTCGAGCGAACAGAATTAACTCTGACAGTGCATCTTCATCGTATTTTCTCCCGATATCATCACGATAATTCAGGAGAGACCTCTGGCTCGTCGAAAAAGCAAATTCCTCTCCGGATGTCCATATATATATCGGTTCCGAACCGAACCGATCATTGTAGAGGTGGATTGTATGATCACGATTGTCAAACACTGCTATTACAAATGCACCGTTAAGACGTTCCACGAATCTCGGACCGTGTTTCAGATAGAGATACAGACAATACTCTGCCCGCTGGATTGTCGGTGCGATGGTGGCCAGCTCCCGTGGTACGTCTTCTGCCTCCGGAAAAACTTCGCCGTCCATAATTAACAGAACGTTATCTTTAAACGCAGATGCCTTTTTAAGGAAGGTAAATGACTTCCCATAACCAACTGTGCCTGCATAGTACCAGTTATTCTTGAATAGTTCTGTGTCCTGCTCAGCAGTAAAAACCAGTGGGTGCGCCATAGCAGTCAGCTTATTCGTATAATCCGAACCTAATATGTTTTTACTGATTATGCCGAATATCCCCGGCATTTTTTATCCTTTTCATTAATTCTGGATTATTGTTATATACTTTATAGATTTCCTTTATCGTGTGCGGCTTCTGCAATCCGGATACAGCCGACAGAATTCTGTTAACATGTTCATCCCAGGAATTCTTTTCCAGCCATATTTTATTGTCCATATCCGGTTCTTCATAAATCCGCCTGACAATTGTGTTAAGAGCATTAAGAGCACTTCCAACATCGCCGCATTGATAGCTCTCACCAATCCAGCCTTCCATTTGCTCTCGGAAATTGCCTATGTCGGGATACACCACGGGTTTACCATAAGTTGCAGCCATTGACAGAACACCCGAAGTTAATCCTTCTATATGC
>CAYVXS010000070.1:3233-10431 GCA_964454885.1 uncultured Pirellulales bacterium | reverse complement strand
GGTAGCTGCATCGACTATGAAAATACCTTCTGTGGCATCTTCGGTATTAAAGGAAAGGCGGCTTCCCTTTAATGTCCCGATATTGCCGCACTTGATATTCGTATTGACCGTGCCTGTGCCGAGGTCATCGTATTCGAGAACGAGCGGCTGAGGCAGAACGGTTTCGAGCTTGCCTACGTTTGCGTTTTCACGAACGTACTTGCGAATCCTGCTTCCGGGCGTTGCTCCTACGTCCACCTGATGACGGGCTGGGTCGTAATGATCGGTGATACTGTTGAACTTGCCCTTAATCTTCGGGTACAAATCGAATAATCCGCCGAAATTGACGCGTGCGCCTTCAAGAAGCATGCTCTTTACGGCGGTGACGGCTCCTTCGAGAACCGCTATGCAGTCCGTACGAGTGACGGTCGAGCCTTGCTCAACGATGCGGTCGGCGATGGCTTCGAGGTCCGCCGATGAAGTTATGAGTGTTCTGGCAGCGTAAAGATCGTCGGCTCCTGTTAGTTTGTTTTTGTACAGAGCATAATCTATAGTCATGTTGTTAGTCCTTAAAAAGATAATAAGATTTTTTAAAACGCGGGATGATAAAGACAACCCGGTTACGTTACTGCTTATAGGTGCGGAAAGTGGTCTGCTGTTACTCTCACTTTAATGACAATGCCCGCTGTATCGGCAGTGAAAGTGGATGACTTTAAAAGAAAAACAAAAAAAGTTTTTGTAGAGATTGTCCTGCATATCGGTGTATAATCTGCACACAGACTGTGCGGTTCCTGAAACAGGCCCGGACAAAATCGAAGGCACTACAGGAGATTATTGCCGGCAACGAGCTTTTCAAAAAGAAGAATTCTACTTCGGCCGATGCATTCAAACAGGCACAGGCCGATCAATCCCCCGAAACCCGCCAAATCGTCGCACAAATCAGGACATCAACATAAAAAGCAGACATAGATTGAGTGACATTTGATATTGTAAAAAATGAAATAATCCGAGGTAAATATATCGAAGGTAACTGCATCTTTGCGGCCGAGGTTATAAGTGACGGCTTCGCATGATGGAAATAATCAGCCAGATTCCGATAATTGCGGCAACGATATATCCGAGTACGCCCATATTCTGGAAGCTTATCAGCCCGAGGACTGTCCCCTGTTGTGCGAGAAGCATGCTTGAGCCTATCAGCAGTGCGGCAATGATAAGAGCGAAGCTGATACGGTTGGAGCTTTTGTCCAGTGTCTTGATGAGATTTTCGAGGTGCTCGTGGTGGATACGCATCTGCAGCTTGCCCCGCCGAAACTTGGTCAATACGCTATTTATATCTTCAGGTAGCCTTGACGCGAGGTCACCGGCTCCCAGCATTGCCGTGCGTATATTTCGCAGGACCTGCCTCGGCTCGAAGTCACGGAGGCCCGAACGTCTTGCGTAGGGTTTCAGAGCTTCTATGAGCCTGAAATCCGGATCGAGTGAGGTTGCCAGCGATTCTATCGTCATCATGCTTTTAAGCATCAACGTGAACTGGGTAGGCGGATAGACATGATTGCTACGAAACAAATCGAATGTCTGCATCGCTATCATGCCGAAGGGGATATCCTTGAGTCGAAAGTCATGGTACGTATCGATTAACTGTTCGGTGTCGGTCGTTAGTTTGTGGATGTCGGTTTTATCCGACAGCATATTTTCGTCCTCCAGCGAGCGTACTATGGTTGCGGCGTCACGGTCAACGATAGAGAGCACAATCTGGTTGAAGAACTTGCGGTCCTGAACGGACAGTCGGGCTACCTGGCCGAAGTCTATGGGGGCCAGCACATTGTCATCCAGCAGGAAAAAGTTGCCGGGATGAGGGTCGGAATGGAAAAAGCCAAACTCGAACATCTGCTTTAGAACGAACTGCGCACCGCGATGTGCCAGCAGCGAGCGGTCCAGGCCGTGATTTTCGATGGCCTTATCATCCGTGGTTTTGATACCGTCGATAAATTCCATGGTAAGTACGCCGGGCGTGCAGAACTCCTCGTAAACCCCGGGAATATGGACGGTCTCGTCGTCTGCGAAAAGTTTTAAAAAGCGTAACTGGTTACGCCTTTCATTTGCCAGGTCGGTTTCTTTGGAAACGGCTTCGGTTAATTCGCTAATCATATCTTCGACGTCAATGGTTTCCGGCTCGAACAGCGTGTTTTTTAAGAGACCTGCAAGGTCTCGCAGGATTTCACACTCTGTTCGGATGGTATCGACGATACCGGGCCGGCGTATCTTTACCGCTACATGCAGGCCGTCGTGTGTTAATGCACGATGGATTTGTGCGATGCTTCCCGCTGCGATAGGCTTTTGTTCGAAGTTTTTAAATATCTTCTCAACAGGCCCGCCAAGTTCGTTGCGTAGCTGTTCTATAATTTTCTCAGTCGGTTCCGGTGCCACCTGGTCCTGCAGGTGCTCCAGTTCCTTGATGTATTCCGCAGGCAACAGGTCGGGGCGTGTGCTCAAGAGCTGCCCTAACTTGACAAAGGCGGGGCCAAGCTCTTCCAGAACCATACGTACACGTTGTGGGTGCGTGCCCGTTGTTACCTTCCTGACCTGGGTCGGGGAGGTTTTTTCGCCCAACCTGATGGACAATCGAGAGCGAAGTGCACCGGCAACTTCCGAGAAACCATACTTTGCCAGCACGGCCATTATGTGGCGGTAATATCGCAGGCGGTCGAACCTGCTGCGCAGATGGGACCTCAAGGCTCTCAAGTGCTATTCCTTTTTTGAAAGTTTGTCCAGTTTCTTCTCGAGTCGCTGAATATCCTGGCGAGTGGGAAGATCCAGATGTTCCATCGTTTCGCGAATCTGTTTGGCGATAAGCTTTTCAAACTCCTGGCGATTTTTGTCGGCGGCGTCCATGACGGCTTTGACGAATCCGGAACGGCTTTCCTTCTCGACTTTGCCCCGGCTGACATACTCGTCGAATATTTGTTCGGCTCTTTCGCGAGTCATGGATAATGCTCCGAGACCCGCGAGCATCATTTTGTCCAGTGTTTCAAACATAAATTTTCCTTTCATTTTTTAATACCTGAGTGTCATCATTTATTTTCTTATACTTATTGTAATAATACGTCAAACCCAATATCCGAACAAGATAAAAACCCTAATTACAGTCAAATCAAGCAATTGCGACGGGCATATTAAGCATTTCCCTTAATTTCCTATTGTCTGTTCATATTGTTTTCGCAGGTTTTACATTATTCCAGATTTTAGTAATGGATTAATATTCGAACAAATCATTGGTTTGCAGGCAATTTAAAATCGGCATAAAATTTTCGTTGCAGCTTTTCTTGTTTTATTTACCTCTATTCTAAGGTATGCAAAGAACGGTAAATGCTAATTTGATCTCGAATCCCTGAATAGTTCTTATATTTGTTGAAAAATAGAACTATTAAGGCCATAAAAAACTTTAAAAAGGGCAAAAAAGTCTTGATTTTTATTGGCATTTAGGCTAAAATTAACCAGAGTAGGTATTCAAGGAGTAGAGGTCGGGAGTTTTTTTCTTACTTGAAACAACCGGTCGGAAATTTAAAAAAGCGAGCGATTTGAGATAACACAACCTTGAGCGAAATCATCATAAGCGATATTGTTTGTTTTAAACAGTAGGAGAAATAAAGTGTGATTTTCTTATAAAAGAGGAAGGGTGTGAAATGAAGAAATTGATTATCACTTTGATTTTTCTGCTGTTGATAAACCTGAGTAATTCGGCCCAGGCAGGTTTGGACAGGTCATCGAGCGATATTATAGTTGATCCTGGCAGTCTCGAAGTAACAGGAGGAAATTCGGTCGCTTCTCCGAACGGTGGTGGTACATCAGTTACTAATTATGTCACTGCCTCACCCTGGAATGTTAACACGGGATTCCAGATATCGTTGTTGGGTGAAAACGCCGGGCCGCCTACTAATGCGGAGTGGGATTTTAATCATTATAATCCTGGGACGGGTGGTTATGATTGGGATCATTATAATTTTGCGGATTATCCGTACTACCATATTGTTATCGACTCGACAGGTGGTATTCCTGCATCGTTTTATTATAGCGGGCAGACGGGTGAATATCTCGAATGGGCTTTGTATTACACTGATAGCTCAGGAAATATTCAGACGGTTCTGGGTGGTGACCTCGAGAATCCCAACATCGATGACAACGGTGTATTTTCCGCTTTTCTGCGAATAAGTCCTTCTGCAACTTACAGAACCTTTGACGGCACCGGCGAAGGTTTGCCAAACACGGTTGAGATATGGGGTGGTCTGGGCAAATTAACGGATCTTATCGGGTACCAAATAAACGAGCCCGGGATTGTTGGCTCGTGGAGCTCGACCGGAGATATCACGCTCCATGCTGTTTTTATACCGGCACCGGCCGCATTGTTGTTAGGTAGTATTGGAGCCGGATTTGTCGGCTGGATGCGCAGACGCAGAACTTTGTAGAGAATTGTCTTGGGGACAATTTCTTATAAACTTTATTAATAATTATTAACGTAACACTTTTACATTAGGAGATTTTGGGATGAAAAAAACAGTAAAAAACATAATTGCACTCTTTTTGTTTGTTTCAGTAATAGCTGCGCCGGCGAATGCGGCTTTTGACCTCAACACCTGGACTGAAAACCTTATCGCTGATGATACCGCCGGTCAGGGATTTGTTATCAATTCTCCAACATTAACAACAACTACAGCCGGTGGTTTAACTCGTGCCGTGTTATTCAGTGGTACGAACGATCGTAACTTTATGCTGGAAGGTTCGGTTAGAGTTGATACGACATTCGATGATGATTTCTTTGGTTTTGTTGTCGGGTATAATAATAACGATTATTCAAATGCAAGCGCTAATTATATTCTAATAGACTGGAAACAGGTTACTCAGGACTTTGATTTCGGTTCCGGTTCAGGAACAGCTTATGCGGGTCTTGCCCTCTCCACCGTTACAGGTTCCGTTGCAGGCGAGAATCCGGGAAATGATTATGCATGGCAGCACACCGGTCCTGTTACCGAACAATCACGGGCACTTATTTATGGTTCAACCGGCTGGGCTGATGAGCAGACTTATGATTTTAGGCTGGTTTATATGCCGGATAGAGTTCAATTATTTATAGATGGATCGATTGTGCTGGATTACACAGGGGCTTTCAGCGACGGCAGTCTGGGTCTATATCAATTCTCACAGAGAGAAGTTGAGTTCAGTAATCTCTCAATGTCTGTTATACCAGCACCGGCCGCATTGTTGTTAGGTAGTATTGGAGCCGGATTTGTCGGCTGGATGCGCAGACGCAGAACTTTGTAAAAAGCTCTGTGATTCAATATATTTTTCTTTAGAGCTACAGATATTATATTTGTAGCTCTTTTTTTTTCAGCAAAGCAATGGTAATTCCATGTTATAAAATTTATATATCACCTTTATATAACAGAAGTTATGGGAGTGTTTTGCGGCGAGACAAAGAAAATATTCCAAAAAATATTATCCAAAAAGATTGTTTTTATAGAGCAGATTCGATATTTTATTCGGGACAAAGCCTGGTGGCGTAGCCGGGTAGGGATGCGGGGGGCTCCCAAATTATTGACGGGGGACAAGGAGAATATTATGAGAATGAGAATTTGTACAGCAGTATTGGTCTTTACTTATTTTGCTTCGAGTGCCTTTGCAATAATAGGCCCTCCTACTGCAGGACTTGATAAAGGTCAATGGAGCGGGGGATTTAGTTATTCTTATTCCAAACAGGACTTGGATGATATGAAGGCGAAATGGACTTGGTTGGCAGACGGGGCTTTTGATTCGGCTGGTACGACCAAGGTAAAGATCAATGATTTTTCTTCAAATCTTTATTATGGTAATATCGGCTATGGCATCAGCAATGTTTGGCAGGTTTATGTACAGCTTGGCATTGAGGATTTGAAATTAGAGGGAGACCCGGGCACTGATGTTAGTTATTTTGAAGATGGAAAATTTGGTTTGAATTTAGACAATGATTTTGCCTACGGCTGGGGGACCAGGTACACATTTGCAGAAAATGATGATATAGACTGGGGTGTTGCTTTGCAAATGAACTGGTTCGATACGTGCTGGAGTGGTACGGGAACCGACGGAACAGAGACGTGGAAAGAAACCGCGGATATTGATGTCATGGAAATAATAGTCGCGGTCGGACCAACCATCGATATGGGTGGCTGGATGGTTTATGGCGGACCGTTTTATTATTCTCTCACCGGTGATGCCGAAGCAACCCATAGAACGATTGCGACCACCGGCATCTATTGGTCCGGAAAAGCCAGCGGAGACCTTGAGTCGGACAGCAATTTTGGTGGTTACATCGGTGCACAATGTGATATTTATAAAAACTGGAATATGGCAATAGAATTCCTCGGCACTGGCGACGGTTGGGGAGCAGGAGCCGGAATAGAAATACCATTTTAAGCCGTAAATTTCTTTTTTTATTGAACAGTTATCTTAGGGGACTTTAACATGATTGTTAAGTCCCCTTTTTCATTAAGATTTGCTCTGAGTATTTTGAAATTCCCACATGACATATATTACATATAAGCAGCTAATAATTTATAGTTTACATTTCTTTTTGGCTTATAATCACCCAAAGACCTACTTCTAATAAGGGGATACATATAAATTTTTTATTTGTTTTCCTACTTCGCGACGGTTGACATATTAATGGTAGAAGATTAGATTGTTTTTCGAAGAGCTGCATTGAGTTGTTAGTCATGTATAGCTCGATATGGAAAACTTTTCAAATGGGAGGCTATTATGAAAAAGACACATCAATTATTTATTGTCGCAAGCTGCTTTGCTTTGATCTGCTCGGTGAGTATTTTCGGGCAGGATTGGCCGCAATGGCGAGGTCTTAATCGTGATGCAAAGGTCACCGGCTTTACTGTACCGGATAAATGGCCAGACAAACTGACACAGAAGTGGAAAATTGAGGTCGGTGAGGGTACCGATTCCACTCCTGCTCTCGTTGGCAATAAGCTTTACGTATTCACCCGGCAGGGTGGTGAAGAAGTCATTCTTTGCCTGAACGCTGATACGGGAGATCAGATATGGAAGGATAGCTATGAAGCTGAAGCCCGCGTCACAGCGGATCGTGCTCATCCAGGCCCCAGAAGCTCGCCGGCAGTGGCCAACGGAATGGTAGTGACATTCGGCATAAGCGGTATGCTTTCATGCCTCGATGCAGCAA
>CAYVXS010000070.1:0-3223 GCA_964454885.1 uncultured Pirellulales bacterium | reverse complement strand
AATACGGCTATGTCGCCGATAATTGAAGACGGGCTTGTGATAGGGCAATTCGGCGGACAAAATAACGCGGCGGTTGTTGCATATAATCTGTCAGACGGTCAGCAGAAATGGAAATGGGACAGCCCCGGGACAAATCATTCTTCGGCGAATGTCATGACTGTTGAAAGTACGAAAATGGTTGTAGTGATGACCTCAAGTAACGTTGTGGGAATTAAAATTGCCGATGGTACGCTTATGTGGGAAATGCCGTTCGATCCGGGCAGGCGCCAGTGTGTGACTCCGATTACTGATGGGCAAAACGTTATTTGTTGCGGCGGTGAAGGAATAAAAGCTGTTACAATTAAAAAAGAAGGAGACAAATTCGTTGTTGATGAGCTTTGGACCTATTCGGACAACATGGTGGAATACAACACACCTGTTCTGAAAGATGGTATGCTGTATGCTTTTTCACAGCGCGGCAATTATTTTTGTGTTAATGCCAAAACTGGCCAGGCGGCATGGACGCAATCCTCCGAAAATACCAGCTTAAACAGTTTGCCCGGCGGTAATGTGAATATGGTGTTCGCAAGTTACGCAGCCGGCGGTGGCGGTGGAATGCGTGGTGGTCGTGGCGGCGGAATGCGTGGCGGTCGCGGCGGAGGTATGAGAGGCAGCGGTTTCGGCTCTGTCGTTGATGCCGGTTCGGTCTTAATCGGGCTTAATTCCAGTGCCAAACTGGTAGTATTCGAACCAAGCAAGACCGAATATAAGGAATTAGCCAGCTATCAGGTTTCGGATGGACAAACTTACGCCTACCCGGTCGTATCGGGAAACAGGATATATATCAAAGACCAGGTGTCATTGACGCTGTTTACGGTTGAATAAGATTCTTTCTTCAGAGGTTATATAAATATTCATATTGTCTTCGAATTCGGTTTTCCGGAAGAAGAATGTTTTATTCTCTTTTAAGCTGTTGCCGCCGGTAAGATATGGTTATGGAATATCGTTGTTTTTTATAAACAGTGCCGGGGCCTTATTGTTTGCTTATGGCTATAAAAGTCATCTAAAATGATTATTCCACTGAAATAGCATCGATTGCTATTGAATTGCGCACTGTAATTTTTAATAAAACAGCCCCCACCCTAAGGAGCCTACTATAAGGCAGGGGCTGTAAAAAGAGCTGTTAGCATCATGCACCCAGCCCGTATAAAGCTCACACCCTTGAGCTTTATAGTCTTATATGTTCGTGAAGTCGTTCCGCAAAACTATACAAAACCTGTGTTTTAACGATGTAACAGGCAATTGGGTTGATAAAGGATTATGAACAGATTCAAATGTCACACTCAAATAACTAACTGGATGAATAAATAATGATAGAGTTGGAGTGATACTAACCGATATGCTCTTCATTATGTGCCTCCTCCTACAAATTCCCCCCCAAACCCAAAGATGCAAATAATTATCACCTTCGCGTGGATAATACTATCAGGTTTTATTGAATTGTCAACAATATTTTTCGATTAGGACAGGTAGGCTCGTTCAAATCCGCATAGTTTTACTTGAGATAATACAGTTAGGGATAATGATAAGTTATATGCAAACTCTGTTTATGTCAATGGTTAATAGAAAGCCATTAAATTTAAAGTACATGATATATATTTTCATATATTAATTATTCATTTGAGTAATTTCAGGACAAAATTGATATTTTATTCATCCATGAGGTTTGAAGATGTTGTTGTATTTGGGTAAAATATACATGGTATTTTAATAACAGTATGAATATAGGAGATATGCAGACCTGTATTTACAATACTTTACAGAAAGGAATTCATATATGAAAACGAGTCGAATTGTAGTGACGTTACTATGCCTTGCATGTGTACTTTTGGATTGTAATGCACAGCAGCCTGGGGATAAAGCTGCTCAAAAGCCTCTTTTCCGTGATCCTATATATGATGGTGCCGCGGACCCGGTGCTGTGCTGGAACAGAAGTGAGAAAAAATGGTTCATGTTTTATACCAATCGCCGGGCAAAACTTGCCGAGGCAAGGGGTGTCGCCTGGGTACACGGGACACATATCGGGATCGCCGAATCGGCGGACAATGGAGCGACATGGACGTATCGCGGGATTGCGGATATTAATCTCGGAGAGCCTAACCAGACTTACTGGGCACCGGAAGTGATCGAGCACGAAGGTACATATCACATGTACCTGACTCTTGTGCCGGGTATATTTGATAACTGGCAGCACCCCAGGGACATTGTACACTTAACCAGTAACGACCTGCTCAAGTGGGATTATCAATCGACTTTGAAGCTGGCCTCAGACCGTGTGATCGACGCCTGTGTTCTTCAACTGCCGGACGGGACATGGCGCATGTGGTATAATAACGAACGTGACAATAAATCCATATACTATGCGGACAGCCCAGATTTATATAAATGGACCGACAAAGGCAGGGCCGTTGGTGAGAGGCCCGGCGAAGGACCCAAAGTGTTTCAATGGCAGGGAAAATACTGGATGGTTGTGGATGTGTGGTCTGGTTTAGGTGTGTATTGTTCTGAGGACCTTCTAAACTGGGAGCGCCAGCAGAAGAATCTTCTCGAAGAACCCGGGACCGGCCCTGATGATCAGGTCAAAGGCGGTCATCCGGACGTTGTCGTCAGCGGCAAAAGAGCCTATCTGTTTTATTTCACCCATCCGAGCCGGCGGGAAGGTGGTCCGCGGAGTCCTTATGAACAGGCACGCAGCTCGATCCAGGTTGTAGAATTACAATATAAAGATGGTGAGCTGGTCTGTGACCGAAACCAACCGACAATGATAAATTTATTGCCTCGATAAGAAAATTTTGATACGGGGATTCAAGTATGGAATATGCAATAGGCAGAACAGGCAGAATTATTGCAGTAAGATTATTCGAAGGGGAGGACCTTTACGAATCCGTTCATAAAATTGCACAAAAGGAAAAAATTCAGTCCGCGGCAGTTTTAATTACCGGTGGATTCAGGAAGGCCGATGTCATTGTCGGGCCTAAGCAGGAAAAGCCGAAAATCATCGGCAACAGGAAAGAATTCGTCGGCCCGGGTGAAGTGCTCGGTGTCGGCACAATTTATTGCGATGATGACGGACCAAAACTGCATATCCATACTGCAATCGGTAAGAAGGATGATGCAATGGTCGGCTGTCCGAGGGGAGGAGCAGAGACATTTCTGATTCTTGAAGTGACAATTATCGAGATTG
>CAYVXS010000069.1:0-10437 GCA_964454885.1 uncultured Pirellulales bacterium | reverse complement strand
ACGCAAATTATTCGCCTGTAGAGACGAGCCTGTCTCGGTAAGCTCCACAATGGCATCCACCAAACGAGCTTTTACCTCGGTAGCTCCCCAGCTAAACTCGACTTTTACATCAACTTTCTTACCTTCGAAGTATTTCTTTGTTACGTTCACCAGCTCGGTTGCGATGATACCGTCGGCCAAATCCCCTACGTTCTTAATCCCGGACTCATCCGGCACAGCCAACACCCATCTGGCGGGCTTGCTTGTCGCCTTGCTGTATGCAAGCTCGCATATTTCGATTACGTCCGAACCGTTTTCCATAATCCAGTCATAACCGGTAATGCCGGCATCGAGGACGCCATCTTCGACATACCTGCTCATTTCCTGCGCCCGCAGTAATATCAACCGGATTTGGGGATCATCTATGCGGGGCAAATAACTTCTTTGGGAATCGGCGATATTGAAGCCTGCTTTACTGAAAAGCTCCACCGTTGCCTTCTGCAAACTACCTGTTGGAATACCTAATTTTAATATTTGTTCTGCCATCATTCTATTAATTATATTTTACGTTCGCTTTTCCGGGTTTCTTGTCTGATAGAACTTATTTTTTTGCTTTCTTTTTAGTCTTCGCAGTTTTTCTGACCTTAGTGCTTGTTTTTGTTTTCGCACCGCTCTTTTGTCTTTCACTTTCATTCCGCAAAAGGGTGTAAAACTCATATCCGTTCTTTGCCGAAATTTGTTTGGACAAAAAGCCCGATATCTGCTGCTCATCGGCGTCACTATCGACAAGATCGTTCGCTTTGAGATATTTGATCATATTCTCCGTAAGCGGTATAGCATGGCCCCGCAACGATGTCAACATACAGTAATCCACAATAAAATTGCTGGTGCCGTCAATCTTCTCAAGAACCTGTCGGGCCGGACGCTTGCCGAGCTTTTTCAACAGCTCGAGGCTGACTTTATGATAGTCATTGAAAATAGCCTGAAGTACCCTGATGATTCTCGAAGCTACTTCCCTCGTCACCGGTGTATTTTCACCAAGCACCTCGACAATTTCTTCCACTCTCGAAACACGCAGGTCGTTCAAATCGACAAAATATTCAGTGAACCTTTTGATAGCGGATTCCGCCGCTTTCTCACTCATATTTTCACTGATAATCGAATAAATAACAGCATCCGTTACCGCTTCATAATTCACTTCCTGTACTTTCGAATGCTTATGTTTGAGCGTACGGTATAAATTCTGTATGTTTTTAGAATACTCCTTGCTATTTTTCATATCAGCCCCTACTTGGATCAACAAACATGAAAAAATGAGAAATCCAATATATAACCGGTTAATCGATCGAATTTTTTCATTCAGGAACCTCTTCGTCCGCCCGATTCTTTTCCATTTCGCCGGACGCCTGGTCTATTAATTTGAGCGTTTCAAGTGTCTTTTTGAATTTATCATCCATGTAAAAATGCAGGACCGGGCAGAATTTACTATCCATTTCTTCGGCCAGCATCGCCTGTATTTTACTTTTTGCGTGTGTTATCGCATCAAAAGTTTTTTTTTGACCTGCCTGGTCCCTTCCGAAAATACTAAAATAAACATCGGCGTTGCGTAAATCAGCCGCCATTTCGACCCTCGTTATACTTACAAATCCTTCGATACGCGGATCACTAAGATGGTGGGAAACAACGTCGCTGACTGTTTCTTTAACCACACGTGCTACCTTTTCCTGCCTTCGAGTTGCCATTTTAGTGGAGTGTACAATTTATAAATAATCCCATATAATATTCAGTAGCCGGCTCACAAAGTCCTGGCTACTTTCACAACTTCATAGAACTCGAGAACATCATCAACTTTAATATCATCGAATCCTGCAACTTTAATTCCACATTCCAGCCCGGCTTTAACCTCACGTGCATCATTCTTAAAATGCTTCAATGTTTCTATACTGAGATTGTCTTTGAGCACGATATTGTCCCGTATGAGTCGCACTTTCGCACTTTTGTTTACGAGACCGCTGCTGACATAGCAGCCGGCTATTGTCCCGACACGTGATATTTTGAACGTAGCCCTGACAACGGCTCTTCCAAGGCTATTTTCCTTCTCTTCGGGCTCGAGCAAACCGACCATCGACTTCTGCAAATCTTCCGTTATACGATAAATCACATTGTATAGTCTTATTTCAACTCCCTTGGCTTCCGCGGTTTTAGCGGCATGCTCCTCGCTGACAACATTAAAACCAATGATTATCGCATTCGATGCTTCGGCCAGCACTACGTCACCTTCGGTAATTCCTCCCGGAGCCGCATACAATATATTAATCTTCACTTCCGGTGTGCTTAAATCAGTAAGGTACTTTTTCAAAACATCCACCGACCCCTGCACATCGGCCCGGATAATAAGATTCAGCGTTTCAGTTTTGCCAGCCTCGATTCGGCTGAATAAATTATCCAATGTTACCTGGCTTCTCTCGGCCAAGGAATGTTCTCTGCTTCGTCTTTGGGTTTCCTCGGCGATGGCCTTGGCCCTGTTAATATCATCCAGACAATAAAATCTGTCGCCGGCCTGAGGTATATCGTTTAGCCCGGTTATTTCCACCGGCATCGAACTCGTAGCCGTTTTTACAGTTTTACCATAACTGTTTTTCAACATTTTAACTCTGCCATAAGTACACCCGGCCAGTACTACATCACCTTTTTGTAACCGGCCTTCCTTAACTAACAGAGTTGCAGTGGGTCCGCGTTTTGCAGACATACTGGCCTCAACAACCCAACCTGTCGCGGGGATCGTATTATCTGCCTTGAGCTCGAGTAACTCGGCGACATAGTCGAGGGATTCAAGCAACTCATCGATGCCCTCGCCCGTCACGGCACTGGTTTTGACTACTTCAGTCTGACCTCCCCATGCCGAAGGAGCCAAATCCTGCTCCGCTAATTGAGCATAAATACGATTAATATCACAGCCGGGTAAATCTATTTTATTCAATGCTACAATAATCGGAACCTTCGCCGCTTTGCTGTGGGCAATCGCCTCGATGGTCTGAGGCATCACACCGTCATCTGCTGCAACAACAAGCACAACAACATCGGTCATATTGGCGCCGCGGGCGCGCATCGCGGTAAAAGCTTCATGTCCAGGAGTATCGAGGAATGTCACTTTCTTATCATCCCAGATAACCTCAGAAGCTCCGATATGCTGTGTAATGCCCCCGGCTTCACCCGCTGCTACATGTGTTGACCTGATTTTATCAAGCAGACTCGTTTTGCCGTGGTCAACGTGGCCAAGCATTGCGGCAACCACACCTCGCTTCTCAAGGTTTTTACGCTCCCGTTGTTCAAATTCGATCTGTATTTCTTCTTCCAGAGTATTTCTATGTTCTACAACCAGCTCGGTGTCAAATTCCAGGGAAACAAGCTCGGCAACCTCATTACTTATGACCTGATTGGCCGTCGCTATAACATCATGTTGCACAAGCTTTGTTATAATATCCGTTGATTTGACTCCCAGAGCCGCTGATAAATCCTTTACCGTAATTGGTTCGGTAATAGTGGCTTTTGAAGGCCTTGCCGGCGCACCAACTTTCAACTTGCTCTTGGCGGCAATTTTACGCATAGGCCTCGACCGCAATCCTTCGCCGCCTGCGGCATCAAGCCTGGCCCGTCTTTCATCAATATCTCTTTGTCGCCATTTGCTGCTGAGTTTCGATTTTCTGATTATATCCGGGTCCGACTCATCCCGCCTTTTGCCGTGTGTTCCTTCTTTATGCCGCTTTGGCGATTGTTTCTTATCTCTATGCGAAGCCGAAGAAATTTCTTCCTCGCTTTTCTGGCTGTACATCAAAGGCTCCGTAACCGGAGCATCGTACCTTGGTCTCGAACGAGGTTTGGGTCTTCGACGCACTATCGGCTCAGGAGCTTCGACCCGGACTACCCGAGGTCCGCTTAGTCGAGCAGGTTCCGGTTTTTCAAGAATCGGACCTGCAGGTACAATCGGTTCCGGCTCAGGCGGCACAGGTTCTTCTTCCTGCTGTTCTTCAAGAGATATTGCGGCGGCTTTTTGCCCCTGTTCGGTTTCGGGCATTACGGCTTCGGATGGCGCTTCATCAACTTGTTCGGTTTCAGGCTCTGCCTCGGGTTCCGCTGTTTCAGCTTCCTGTACCTTGGTCTTCCTGGCCGATGACTTTTTCGTTGTTTTCTTTTTCTTCTTTACCCGGACTTTTTCCAAATCCACTTTATCAGATGTCTCGACGGTGGTTATATTTTCTCCCTCACTGAACCACTCCCTGATAGTTGCAGACAGACCGGCCGATATGACCGACATGTGGTTCTTTACATCAAGATCTTCATCCTGACATTTCTTTACGATAGCAGAGCTTTTAACTCCGAGTTCCTTGGCTAAAATGTAAACTCTTGTCGTAGCCAAACAATTCTCCAATCTAATTATGCTTCAGCGTCGAATAATCCCATCTGGACATTACCATGAATTTCAATTATGCGATAATAACAATCTGTAAACACAAGTCCTCAAATATCAATAAAAATGTTTATTCATTATCAGTGATTTTCGTTTGTTGGGCCAATTGTTTCTCAGCCTCATTCCGTTTAGATTCGTTAGCCAGGCGTTTTGCCTCCTCAGATGCCGCTTCAATGAGCTTCTCAGCCACTTTCGCATCTATCTTCAATTCACTAACCAACGGCTCAACACCTACATCATCCAGATCGGGCACGGATATCACACCAAGTGCGATAAGTTTATCAATAATAGTATCATCTACTTCATCGATGGTCTTAATACAGCTCGTCAACCGTTCAATTCCCTGATTGTACTCATCAGGCGTAAGTATATCGATATCCCACCCGGTCAACCTGGCGGCCAATCGAACATTTTGGCCGTGCTTTCCGATTGCCAGACTGAGCTGATCTTCATCTACGACAACCGTCGCCCGCCCAAGCTCGAAACACAAAGCTATTTCACTGACCTTGGCAGGCATTAACGCATTCGAAACAAGCACCTGAGACGATTCGTTCCAGCGAACAATGTCGATTTTCTCTCCACCAAGCTCATCAACTATATTTTTTATCCTGCTGCCTCGCACGCCGACACAGGCGCCGACGGGATCGACCTTATCATCCAATGAGGCCACCGCGACCTTGGTCCTGTATCCCGCTTCACGTGCCAAAGCCCTGATTTCGATAATCTTCTCGTTAATCTCAGGAACTTCCAGCTCGAATAAGCGGCGAATAAAATCGGGATGTGTTCGAGATAAGATAATTTTCACCTGGTTGGAGCTTTCCTTAACATCGAGAATCAGGCATCTGACTCTCTCCCCCGCCCGATGTGTCTGGCCCATAATTTGCTCGCCCTTCGGCATAAAACCTTCGGTCCAGCGATCCAGGTTGACTATCACGGTACCACTTTCGTATCGTACGACTGTGCCGCTTATAATTTCTCCTTTTCGCTGGACAAACTCGGCATATATGCTGTCTCTTTCGCCGGCACGGATTTTCTGGATAATGACCTGTTTGGCGGTTTGAGCAGGAATTCGACCGAGCTGTTTGATATCGATTTGAACATTATCCCTGAATGCAACGATTTGGCCGGTGCTGCGATCGATGTTCACGACAATGTTACTATCAGGTTCGCCGAAATGCTTCCTTGCCGCCGATACCATAGCCTCTTCAAGATCCAAAAATATGAGCTCCTTGTCTATATTCTTATCGCGGGCAATATTCTCTACGATTCTTAGCAATTCCTGATTCATCATTCTTATCTCTTTCCGATTGAATCTCAGTAAAATCAAAATCGGCTTCTAATAAAAAAAATGGAAACCTTCAAGGCTTCCACTTCAACGGGGAGTCAATAAAAAACTCCCCGACAGACCGAAACGAATAGAGGTTGTAGTTTTTTATTACACTACATCATCTGCCTCCGATTTAGGAATCCGTTTTACAATCGATTCTGTAATAAGCGGATCCGGTAATAAAACCTCATTCGCTACCTGTCCTTGAAGTAAAAACACATATCTACAAGCCACCATTCGCGCAAAAGCGTAGTCGCAAACACCCATTGTACGTTTACTTTGCACGATCAGTTAATCCTGTAATAAGCATTGCAAACACCTATTCATACAATTCTAATTTGGTAGCTCTTCGTATAAATCCTTACAGACGAACTTATTATAGTAATCGTCAAATTCGTTAAGAGCAATGATATTTTTATCGATTTTCCATAATTTTTAACTAATAAGGCTCATAATATGAACTCGCAACGGCCTAAAAAGACAATAGTCCCAATAAAAAGCCTCTTTCTGGACTAAAATCCTATATTGCAGAGGTGATTACAGATTTAACCGTCTCCTAAACCATTTATGGGGATTCGGCAAATTAGCAGATTTTCCTGTTTTTCGAAGCCTTATTATGCTCCTGCCGGGAATTTTCGCACACAGGCAGGTTTTAATTAGAAATTTCTTTAAAACAGTCTTTACCTAATTATAAAAGTCAGACCAATTAGGAAAAACAGGAAAATAAACGGTGATTTTAATTTCATAAACCGCGTTTAGAAACAGGGACAAGACGCACTTTCAATTCACGTTGACCAACAACCACACTATCCACTCGTACTTTTTTATCGTCGATTTTAAAAACGGGCTCAAACGGCTCATCATTAAGCAAGGACGCAGCAATTTTAGTCTGTAACGCTGTAGTGTCAACATCAGCAGCGGCGAGTCTCTCAGTATACATTTCTTTAGCCATTGTCCTGGCAAGTGGTGTGATATTCACGGCCCCGACTTTGACCTTTGAAACATGTAAATTAATCAGTCTATTCTCATCTATCTTCGGCTCCAGCTCAATAGTAATCACAAATTCCACTCCCTTAAAATCTGCCGTTCCCATCAGAACAACGGTACCGGGAACAAAAAGAGCCGCCGGTGCATAAAGCATGATACCTTCGGACTGGATCGGCCAATTCATTCGGGAAATTATATCGTTAATACCATCCTGAATAATGGTAACCTCAAACGGTTCGCCCCGCTGGGTGCCATTATAAACCTGAGGGTATAATTGATGGGTCAGATAAGTACTTACCTCCCCCTGTTCGTAATCCTGGGAAAAGGAATCAAGCGGCTTATAACGGCCGGGTCTATATATTAACAGGCTAATAACGACAATTGTTACTATGAGATCGATAAAAAGCCAGCGAACCAGTCTTTTATTTCTCGTTTTCCTGCTAATTTTCAAATCTGTTCCGGTAGTTTGCATTTCTTTCTTGCCCGATATCATATACAAGATTATAGTAGCTTGGTTGTTGAGTAAAAAGTTTTTTTCAAACATTAAGGAATATGAATATGGCAGACCATTTTGCTGATCGTCTTTGTGAAGCAGTAAAAACTAAAAAAACTTCTCTGGTGGTCGGTTTAGACCCCGTTTACAGCAGGCTGCCTGCTATAATAAGAAGCCATCGTCAAATGAACGACGAGTTTGACGCCGATGCCGCGGTTGATGCGATCTTCGATTTTTGTACACAGGTCATGCGAATTGTCGCCCCGATGGTACCGGCGGTAAAAATAAATATCGCCTTTTTCGAAAAATATCTCTGGGAAGGTCTGGAAACTTATTATTCCCTAATTTCCGAGGCGGAAGAACTGGGGCTGGAGATAATCGGAGATGTTAAACGAGGTGACATAGGTCACACTGCCGAAACTTATGCCGCCGCCCACCTTCAAAATCCGGAATTAGTCGGTCTCGAAGACACACTCGCCCCGGACGCCATAACCATAAACGGCTATACGGGTGCCGACGGTATCGAACCTTTTGCTGATGTGGCCGATCGACAGGGTAAAGGTGTATTCGTACTGGTAAGAACCAGCAATCCTTCCGCCGCGGCTATACAAGACATCGTTGATGCCGATGGTAAAAGGGTATATGAAAGAGTTGCCGACATTGTCAACCAGATTGCCAATAAGCCCGAGCGAATCGGAAAGAACGGCTATAGTAATGTCGGTATGGTCGTTGGCGGCACTGCTCCAGAGATAACAAGTTCTCTCCGTCATAATTACGATAAAATATGGTTCCTTGTGCCCGGTTACGGCTCTCAGGGAGCTTCGGCCGCCGACTGCATAAGATTCTGTAAACCGGACGGCACCGGAGCTTTGATAAACGCTTCACGCTCGATAATCTATGCGTACGAAAAGCCGAAATATAAAGAGCAATTCGGCGATGACTGGAAAAGATGCATTGAGCAGTCGGTGATAGATGCAAAGATAGACCTGGCAACCGCAATGCAAACCAAACTCTGATATTAACATATTTGGATGTGCACCGCAGGCTCCCGACCGGCAATAAAGAATCCTGATTCGACACATTGAGCGAATATGAGCGACACAGAATCCGCACCGAAACGACCTGCCGGTTCCGATACAGAATCAATCGGCCGCATGTTCGACCGAATCGCACCTGTTTATGAGAACCTGAATCATATATTGTCATTCGGACGGGATTTTTTCTGGCGGCGGAAGCTTGTCGATTGCGTTGATAAAGAAAGCAAACTTCGAGTGCTTGACCTGGCCACGGGAACAGGAGATATATTGCTCTTACTGCTCCACAGAAATTCCAATATCACCGAGGCCGTCGGTTTGGACATTTCTGAAAATATGCTGGCTCTTTGCCGTAAAAAAATTAAAAGACACAAATTCTCCGACCGTCTCAACCTGGTTCACGCCGACGCTACTACCAATCCCTTTGCCGACGAAACCTTCGATCTTGTCACAATGAGCTTCGGCATAAGAAATACCCCGGACATATTTAAGACGCTCAAAGAAATTCACCGTCTCCTGCGACCCGGCGGAAAGGCACTGATACTGGAATTTTCCATACCGGCCAATCCAATTCTCAAGACCTGCTACTTATTATATTTACGCCGCTTTTTACCGTTTATCGGCCGTCTGCTTTCCGGGGATAAATATGCTTACACATACCTCAAAACAAGTATTATGAACTTTATTCGCACGGATTTCACATCTGCGATGCACGATGCCGGATTCCAGAACATTCACACAAAACCGTTGACATTTGGTATTGTCTGCCTCTACCAGGGCCTTAAGCCCGCGTATTAACTCGGCCCCTGAATCATATCTACAAATACAAAATAAACTCGAAGTGAGTCCCTAATGCCTTTTTTTATTGGCTTATTTCATTAAACCTTATATAATATTGTTTTACATACAATGAAAGGCCGCTAATGTGTCTTGACAGATTTTCTACAATAGGCTGTTATGTTAATAACTATCTGGAGGTATCGGCAGAATGAACGTGAGGATGATTCTCCTTCTCATCTGTATTTGTGTAATCTCATCAGGTTGCTCACAGGAACCTAAAAGTGCTCCTTTAACAGAGGATATTTTCGATTTTAAGATTGACCCCAACAGGATGACGATAGCAACCTACAAACTCGTCGGCGAAACCCTGCCGGGAATACCTAAAGTCGTACCCGCACACAGTGCAGCTCATGCTTTATTTGAAAGAATGGGGATATCCTACGATATCGTGCAAATCGATAAAAATACATGGAAAGGCCCCCTCCTGCTCGGAGATACCTACGTGATCGGCTGGATTGTCGAGGATAAAAAACTTTTCGGTTATTGCTCGGAGCCTTTTACCGCCAAAAAAGACGTTGAAGTAACATTCTCCCCCGGACTGCCAGCGACGGTAGAATATGTCGTCACCGAACCACCTAAAGATGTCAAGGTGTTTCCAGCCCGGTTCCTTTTACCGGTCAGAACCATCGCCGACGGCAATGCAACTTATCTGTCCTGGGGTGTAAATGAAACAATTGAAGAACCTCGAACAATAAAAATTGGAGGACTCGCCGCCGGGACTTATCAGATCTCGGCATCTACCGTTAATTTCGAACAGTTTCTTAATTCGAGAACCCCGTTTCTATACGACAAGCGAGACATAGAAATAAAATCCGGAACATTTAACAGGTACGAGATCGTCTATCCTGAAATCGATACTACTGTCGAAGACACTGATGTGACCATTCGGGGCACACTTTATGACTTTGACAAAACCCCGATACCTAATCAAACGGTGCATCTTATCCCCTACGAAGATAACTTACGCAGTCCGATGATGAATTTATACTATCCGAGCTGCAAAACGGATCCTAATGGAAGGTATGAATTCGCCGGCGTTCGCCCGCACATTTATGCCACATTAAATTACGAATATACCAGCATCCTTCTGCTTAAAGAATCTATGACCGAAGGAGCAACAATCTCAATGAATCTCAGGCTCGGCCTGAACACATTACCTCTCGTTACCGGAGCGCCAGTTCAAAATCTCGTGATAGACTTCAGAGACGGCAGTGAAGGCAAACTTTCAGATTTAACCGGCAAGACGGTGGTCGTGGATTTCTGGGCGACATGGAGCGATGCCTGCAAAAAAAGAGCCTCGGAACTGAAT
>CAYVXS010000068.1:0-10555 GCA_964454885.1 uncultured Pirellulales bacterium | reverse complement strand
CCGGAACAAATACGCAATACAGCTTCGGCAATGACACCGTTAAACTCGGAACCTATGCGTGGTATGCCGGTAACTCACAAAAAAAGACTCACCCCGTCGGAGGGAAAAAGCCTAATCCATGGGGACTTTATGATATGCACGGGAACGTATCGGAGTGGTGCAACGACTGGTATTCCGTGGATTATTACAAAGAAAGCCCCGAAATAGATCCCAAGGGACCACCGACCGGCAAGGAAAGAGTGCTGCGGGGTGGAGCATGGAATTCAAGCGACCAAAGCTGCCGGTCCGCTTATCGGACAAGCGATCCATCGTTGAACGACACATGTTTGTCGAAAGATTCTATCGGTTTCAGGTGCGTAAGAAATGTCCCCGCCCTGCACCAGAACGGTACAGGGCCTGTCAATCCGAATTCGAATACATCGAATATAAATTCTGCGGAGACAAATATGGCAAAAGAAAATCCATCCGGAAGACCAGTCAAAACCGGCCTGGTTTATCACGATATTTATCTTGAGCATAAAACAACCGCGGGCCATCCCGAAAGTCCTGCGAGATTGACTGCGATAGTAGAGAACCTCAAATCAAAGGGATTATATTCAGAATTACTCCAGATTACTCCTTCGCCGGTCGAACTAAAATGGCTCATAAAAATTCACACACCTGAATATATAGAGCGAGCCAAAACCAGTTGCGAAGAAGATGCAGGTTATTTAGACACACTTGATGTCCCCATATCACCGGGCTCATACGAAGCGGCTCTTATGGCCGCCGGAGGAGTGCTGTCGGCAATCGATGCCGTTATGGAAGGAAAAATCAGAAACGCTTTTTGCGCCGTCCGCCCGCCGGGACATCATGCAGTAGAAAACGGAGCACTGGGATTCTGTATTTTCAATAACATAGCAATCGGCACTCGATACATTCAGGAAAAATATGGCCTTTCCAAGGTACTAATTGTCGATTGGGACGTCCATCACGGCAATGGCACTCAGGCGGCATTTTACAACGATCCCAACGTGCTGTACTTCAGTGTTCACCGGTATCCATTTTATCCCGGCACAGGAAGTACCGGCGAAACCGGAACCGGAAAAGGTTCTAATTCTATTATCAATGTGCCGCTGCCCGCCGGTTCGACGGATGAGGATTTCCTTACAGCCTTTGAAAAGAAACTCAAGCCCGCCGCTCTATCCTTTTCACCGGACTTTGTGCTGATATCAGCCGGTTTCGACGCCCACGAGGACGACCCTCTCGGCGGCATGAAAGTTACCGAGCAGGGCTATATCCAAATGACACGGATTGTCAAAGAAATAGCTCAAAAATGTTGCCAATCCCGCCTGGTTTCCGTCCTCGAAGGAGGTTATAATTTACAGGCACTGGCAGAGACAGTCGAAGCACATATCCGGGTTTTAATGGAGTAAAGCATCGCGAAATGCTATTTCAAAGCTGGCCATTTGTACTGTTCTTTCTGATTGTATATCCGATTTACCTGGTTCTCAAAAGAACCAGGTTCGGGATATTCTGGCTTTTAGCGGCCTCTTATTTTTTCTACGGATGGATAAATCCGCTCTATCTGATTTTGATTTTATATGTCACGGCGATTGACTTTCTTTCCGTCGCGAGAATGGCCCGCTGCCCCGACTCGCATCGCCAGACGCGGGGGCGTGAAAAAAGCCATCATCGAAAATTGTGGCTTATAGTAAGCGTGATTAACAATGTCGGGTTGCTTGTCTTTTTCAAATATGTCGGATTCATTACCGATCATCTCAACGCTTTGCTGATGTCACTGAATATCCCGTACGAAATCGCCTTGCCGGGATTTCTGCTGCCTATCGGAATATCGTTTTACATCTTCCAGTCGATGAGCTATACAATCGATTTTTATCGCGGCGATATTCCGAGAGAAAAGAGCTTTATAAGATACGCAGCCTTTGTCTCGTTTTTCCCTCGATTACTAATGGGACCGATAGAAAGGGTCAAAAATTTTCTGCCTCAACTTCAAAAAATGCCTATCGTCTCATGGTCTGACATCGCAGACGGACTTTCCCTTTTTATCGTGGGCCTTTTCAAGAAGGTTGCCTTAGCCGATTATCTTAAGCTTTATGTTGACAAAATTTACAACAGCCCGGAACAATTTCAATCGCCCGCTCTTATATTGGCGACATTTTTATTTGCCTGGCAGATTTATTTCGACTTCAGCGGATACACCGATATGGCGCGTGGCATAGCAAGAACGATGGGCTTTCGCCTGATGCTTAACTTCAACAATCCTTATCTGGCAACCGGCCTTGGTGATTTCTGGCATAGATGGCATATCAGTCTCTCCTCCTGGCTCAGAGATTATGTATATATTCCATTAGGAGGAAATCGTCGAGGAACATTCAACACCTACCGAAATATCTTTCTGACCATGATAATTTCCGGCCTATGGCATGCGGGATTGTTCTCCGGGGCGACATTGACATTTGTCATCTGGGGTGTGGTACATACGTTCGGCCTGTTTCTGACACGAGGATTAGAGCGAATCGAATTTTATAAAGAGAGAATTCCCAAATTGGTAAAACAGCTTTTTGTTTTCTGCTTTGTATGCTTTGCCTGGATCTTCTTTCGTGCAAACAGCATAAACGACGTATGGCTGGTAATAACAAGAATATTTACCTCCGGATTTTCGAATCCTTACTGTCCGGTGCCGGCTTTGGTTTTAATTTTCGCCGTGTGGTTCTATCAGCTTATGTACGAATCCAGGGTAAAATGGCTCCTTGAGCTAAAGACGGTACGTATAACAATAGTTGTCCTTATGATTTTTTACCTGGCGGTCTTTGCTCCTTCGAGCAAGCAGGTTTTTATTTATATGCGGTTCTAAAAGACCAAAAATGATTGACGAGAGATGAATGACGAGAAAACAGATACAAGATACGGGTAATAAAAAACGGGCGACAAATGACGAAGTGCCTTTTAGTTCCAACGGTATCCGACTGTCTTTCGGCCAATGGATAATCGTAGCGGCTGTGTGTCTTGCTGCGGCGACTTTAACACCCGCTCTCTGGGAAAGATATGAAAAATTCTCCGCCGGTCCGAATTATCGTATCCCTTATAATTCGAGCAACGACTACTGGCTCTACGAGCGTTACTGTCGGACGGTTTGTTCTCAAAACAAAATACCCATTATCGGCGATTCGGTTATATGGGGACATTTTGTCCCAAGAAACCAAACATTATCTCACTATCTCGATGAGATAACAGATGACACACAACCCTTCGACAATGAGCTCAGGGCCGACTTGTTAGCCAATCTCGGCCTGGACGGGATTCATCCTGCGGCCATGGAGGGTTTGCTGCGTTACTACGGCAGAAGCATCTCGAACAAAAACGTGATTCTACATTTCAATCCGCTATGGATGAGCACACCAAAACTCGATTTACAAAGCGACAAAGAATTTGTCTTCAATCATCCTAAGCTTGTTGCTCAATTTGTTCCAAACATTCACTGTTACAAAGCTCCTTTCTCGGCGCGAATTTCAGCAGTTTTAAGACGCTATATAGTTATATCGAACTTGCTCTCTCATATAAAAATTACATATTTCCAGAGTAAGGACATTCCCACATGGACCATTGAACACCCGTACAGAAACCCATTAGAAGCCATAAAATTTAACCTTCCGAATACCAGCGATTGGAACGAAGATAGAGATCGTATTCCTATTCCTAATCCTACTTCTAAAATAAATGGTTATCAATGGGTAATGCCGGAAAAATCGTACCAATGGAGCTGCTTCCAGAGGACAATTCAACTGCTTCAGAAAAAAGGAAACCGGATATTTGTTCTCGTTGGCCCTTTTAATGAGCATTCTCTTGACGGTACAAGTCTCGAATCTTATAAAAATCTAAAAAATGACATAGAATCCTGGCTGGCGGCGAACAATATCAACTTCTATGCACCCCCGGTTTTACCTGCCGAATTATATGTCGATGCCAGTCATCCGACAAGCGAAGGTTATGCACTACTGGCACAACAAATCTGTGAAAATGAGTCTTTCAAATCGTGGATTCTGAATTCCATCCGGGATTGAATTATTCATTAAAAAAGCTTTATTTTTGGTTCACATAAGGGCTTGACAGAAGTGTTGTTGGAATACAAATTATCAAAAAAGCATATAAATAGTTCAATAAACGGCAAAATCTGGTATCTTTACATATATGGATTGTGAGGCTGTTATAATACTTGACTATAAGTGAAAGGTTCGAAAAATGAAAAAGGGAATATTTTTTCTTATCATTCTGACATTAACACTTAGCTGCAAGATATTTGCAGGCGAAAACAAATCGAATCCTGTAAAAGAAGCTATCGATTTTAAGGCATTACCTTTCGACCTTAAGCAAGTCCGTCTGTTGGATGGGCCGTTTAAGGATGCGATGGAACGTGACAGGAAGTATCTGCACGAACTGGATTCAGACATACTGCTGCACACGTTTCGACTAAACGCCGGCCTTCCATCATCCGCCAAACCCCTCGGGGGCTGGGAAAAACCCGATTGCGAACTTCGTGGTCACAGTATGGGCCATTACCTTTCCGCCTGTGCCCTGATGTATGCCGGTACCGGCGATGAAGAACTCAAGGCAAAAGCAGATGCTATTGTTGCGGAATTGGCCAAGTGCCAAAAAAATCTCGGTGACACCGGCTATCTCAGCGCATTTCCCGAGTCATGGTTCGCCAGAGTCGAAGTCGTCAAACGGGTATGGGCACCCTACTATACATTACACAAGATATACGCAGGTCTGCTGGATATGTATATAAACTGCGGCAACAGGCAGGCCCTGGAAATCGCCGAGAAGATGGCTGCATGGAACAAAACCCGCCTCGACAAGCTCGACGAAGCTCACATGCAGCGCATGTTGAACGGGACCGAACAGGGTGGAATGAACGATGCGTTCGCAAATCTCTATTCCGTCACCGGCAATAACGAATACCTCCAGATATCCAACCGATTTAATCAGGCCCGTTATATTGAGCCTCTATCCCGGGGCGAGGACCGCCTGAAAGGTGAGCACGCGAATTCCTTTATCCCGAACATCATCGGGACCGCCCGACAATATGAGCTGACCGGTAATGAAGGTGATCGCAGGATAGCGGAATACTTCTGGTCTCAGGTCGCTAACCATCGAAGCTACTGCACCGGTGGTACAAGCAACGAAGAGCATTGGCGAACCGATCCGGATAAGCTCGCCGACCAGCTCGGCGATCATACACAGGAGAGCTGCTGCACTTACAATATGCTCAAGCTGACCCGGCATCTTTTCAGCTGGACTGCTGATATCCATTATGCGGATTACTACGAGCGGGCACTGTACAACAGTATCTTAAGCACACAAAACCCGGATTCGGGTATGATGATGTACTTCGTGCCTTTAGCCACCGGACGCTGGAAAACATTTAATCAGCCCTACGGCTCCTTCTGGTGCTGTACGGGAACCGGGATGGAAAATCACGCCAAATATGCAGATAGTATCTACTTCCACAACGGCAATATCCTCTATGTTAATTTATTTATCCCCTCAGACCTCAACTGGTCGCAACAAAACGTTCACATAATACAGGAAACAGATTTTCCCGAGAGCGACAACACGACTCTGACCGTAAAGGCCGATAAGCCGACAAAACTCGATATACGCATTCGGGTCCCCTACTGGGCAAAACAGGGTGTAACCGCAAAAATCAACGGTGAAGCTATTACAGCTAAAGAAACCGACGGCTATCTTTCAATAAATAGAGATTGGCGGGACGGAGATAAGCTGGAAATTACAATGCCGATGAGTCTGCATACACATCCCATGCCGGACGACGATACGCTCGTAGCGATTATGTACGGTCCGTTGGTGCTGGCCGGTAAGTTAGGCTCGGATGGATTGACCGAGAAAAACGTACTCACGACAAACAACTGGTACAAATTTCCACCCGATCAAATTGCATCGGCGGCGCCGCTGACTATCGTCTCGGAAAATGTAAATGACTGGATTAAGCCGGTTGCCGGTGAACCTCTCACCTTCAAAACTGTCAATCAGTCTAAGGATATTAATTTGATACCCTATTATAAGCTATTCCAGCAACGTTATATAATTTACTGGAAAATTAATAAGAAGGACGGTTAAATAAAATAATCCTCCAATGGAATTGAAGAATGTATTAACTGCATTCGGGATAACTTTGTTTTCCTTATCCGGTCCCCCGAAGGGATATCTCACGATACCCCGAAGGTATGCCTCACGGCACTACATTGAACGGACATGAGCGATTTTATCCAACAATATAATCCTGTCATACAAGCTCTTATCACCACTATCGTTACACGGGGTGTCACAGCCGCAGGTGCTGCACTTGTCTTTCTTACCAGCACAATAAACAAAAAACGATGGATTCAATGCTTGGTTTTGCTGCAGGCGTAATGATAGCAGCAAGCTACCGGTCACTTCTCGCACCCGGTATAGAAATGTCAGAGAACCTGGGACATATCTCATTGCTGACGGTAGCGATTGGATTTATGAGAGGTGGCATATTCATGAGGCTGACCGACAAAATTCTACCGCACCTTCACCCATTGGCCTGGGACAAACGAGAGGGGATAAAAACATCATGGCAACTAAGCACACTTCTTGTACCGGCCATAACCCTTCACAACATACCGGAAGATCTGGCTGCCAGAGTAGCTTTCGGAGCCATAGCGGCGGAGCTTCTCTCCGCCACAATCGGCGGCGATGTTGCTTTAGCAATCGGTATCGGGATTCAGAATTTTCCGGAGGGTACTGCAGTATCAATGCCATAAAGACGAGAGGGAATGGGTAAAAGCAAGAGTTACCTCGTGGGAAAAACTTCAGGTTTGGTCGAGCCGATTGCAGGAGTAATCTGAGCAGCGTTTGTCCTGAAAATGCAGAGTGTCCTGCCCTACGCACTCCATTTTACCGCCGGCGCCATGATCTTTGTCGTCGTGGAGGAATTGATCCCGGAACCTCAACGAGACCAGGTGAATATAGACATAGTCACCATGTCAACGATGGTGGGATTTTCCGTGATGATGCTCCTCGATATGGCGATCGGCTGATTAGTATTATCACACGGGTAGCTTTTTCTTATATAATTTATTCTCCGTAGAACCAAACGGATACTTTATGACACTACGGAGAATGGATTCGTTCCCACAGTTTCGTCCTTTCGTGAAAGCGAAATATATATCTATTGAATTTCCAGAACAACCACGGATTTTGACGGAAGTGCTACAGTCAGAATATTACCTGCGAGCTTAAAATCGCTGAAAGACGCAGGTTTTACCACATCGGGATTTTCAAAGGTATTATGAGCGGTCATAGCTTCGGCAGTTAAAATCCGTCCTGAGATTTCCTTCGGTTCGGCCCCTTCGAGCGCACAATTAACTTCGGCTTTTTTGTTCGGGTCCAAATTACACAGCGATATATGAATCCTGCCGGAATCATCTTTCGAAGCCGACACATTAACCTTCGGAATACTGTTATCGCCAAAACTATAATCCGTACTCTGCAATTCAACCGGAAGCAGTGTGGCGTCATGATGCACTTTATACATTTCAAAAACATGATATGTCGGCGTAACAATCATCTTTTCGCCCTTGGTCAGAATCATCGCCTGCAGAACATTGACAATCTGCGCGATATTGGCCATCTTCACCCGGTCACAGTGATTATTGAAGATATTGAGACTGACACCCGCCACAAGGGCGTCCCGCAGGGAATTCTGCTGATAGAGGAATCCCCGGTTCGTTCCCGGCTCGACATTATGCCATGCGCCCCATTCGTCAACTATTAACGCCACCCGCTTGTCAGGATCGTACTGGTCCATAATTTTAGAATGTTCTATTATCAATTCGTCGATATGAATTGCTCTCCTGAGCTGTTCGAACCAGTCTATTTCTTCGAATTGAGTTGCAGAACGACTTCGACTGCCGGAACCGCAATAATAATGCAATGCAAGACCATTCATGCTTCTTCTCCGACCGCCTCCGAGTTGTTCCATTAATACTTCTGTCCAGCGATAATCCCCGCCGCTCGGTCCACACGCGACCTTATAGAGTCGGTTACCGCCGAAATTACGCAGATAAGTAGCGAACCGTCGATAAAGATCTGCATAATACTCCGGAGTCATATTGCCGCCACAACCCCAGTTCTCGTTACCGACCGCCCAGTATGTGACCTTCCACGGTTCATCTCGTCCGTTGGCCCGCCGTAAATCCGCCATCGGACTTTTACCGTCGAACGTGATATATTCGACCCACTGCTGCATTTCCTGTACGGTCCCGCTTCCCATATTGCCGCATATATAAGGCTCGCAATCCAATTGTTCGCAAAGGTCCAGAAATTCGTGAGTTCCGAAGTGATTGTTCTCCGTCACACCGCCCCAATGCGTATTTATCATCGTAGGCCGCTGCTCTTTTGGGCCGATACCGTCTTTCCAGTGATACTCATCGGCGAAGCATCCACCGGGCCAGCGAAGAACCGGAATTTTAATTTTTTTCAACGCTTCAACCACGTCATTGCGTATGCCGCGGGTGTTCGGAATCAACGAATCCTCGCCTACCCAGAAACCTTCGTAAATACAACGTCCCAGATGCTCGGAAAAGTGACCGTATATATTCCTGCTGATTTGTTCCGTTCCTTTATCGGTATAAATAATCATCCGATTTTCATCCGATTCGTCCGATGCAGCCGCACCTATTGAATATGCCTGGTTACAGCAAACGAACAATACAATAACAACCAACAATAATCCCCTGAATAACCTGTCACTTAATAATCCGGTTTTCATTTTCCGCTCCTTTCGTTTTTTAGTTCACAAATAGTTTCTTCACAATAAGCAATGTCACTTTATTTATTCCAATAAGGATACAAATTAATTTATCTAACGTTTTTTAATCTTTCCAGAATAGATAACGATGCAGAGAAAGTACATCCTTATAATGTTATTTCCTTTTTTTCATTTTGCTGCTCAATCGTCTTAAAGACGAGATTGAAATTCATATTTGCCGGAACCAATTTCATATACGGCATAAGCATTTTCATGTCGTAAGAACTTTACACCGGGGCTTTTTCCCGCCGGGGTGCCGCTTTCGGTGATTTTTGCATCCGGTCCCGCTGGAATGTAAACAGTCGCCGTCGTATTCGCCGGGATAGTGACCCTAAGAATAAAACTATCGTTCGTATGTTCCCAATCTGAGACAATTTCTCCATGGATGGAATTGAAGCTCGCTTTTACATAAGACAAATCACTGACCGGTTGCGGTTTAATGATAATCTTCTTAAAGCCGGGATCCATCGGGTCGGGGCCGATACCAGCTAAATCATGATAGAACCACTCTATAATCTGGCCAAGCATAAAATGATTTTGCGAAGAGGAGCGTCTGGCATTCCATGCCTCGGTCAGACTGGTAGCTCCCATTTTCAACTGGTAGCCATAGCCGGGCTTCTCGGACTGGTTATTCATGGCATAGATAACATCGGAACGTCCTCCCTCGGCCAGTGCTCTCAAAAGATAACGATAGCCGACATCCCCCGCCGTCAGGGCATTGCCGCGTTTGGTCACATCCTGCACGATAGCATCCAACACAGCCTGGCGGTTTGCAGGCTCAACCAATCCCATAACCAACGGAACGGCATTGGAACACTGCGAACCGGTAGCGTACTGACCGGTAGCAGGATTATAGAATTCTTTATTAAAGGCATCGCGAATCTCTGCGGCCTTTTTCGCATATTCCTTTGCCTCATCAGCTTTACCAAGTAGCTCGGCCATTCTGGATAAAATCATTGTGTCGTAGTAATAAAATGCTGTTGCCGTAAGTGGAATCGGTGTCAACTGCGCACGTCCCGGTGCTCTCGGACCGATGTCGTACCAATCACCAAGCCCGTGAGAAACTATATCGCCGGTCGCCTTACTGCCGAGATAGGCCACATAGCGTTTCATGTCATCGTAATAATTTCGAATTAGTTCCAGGTCGGCGTCCCATAGATACTGCTGCCAGGGGACAAGTAAAAAAGCGCTGCTCCATTCGGGCGAATCACGAAAACCGCCGTCAAATACAACATACTCGGGGGCAATATTGGGCACGAGACCGTCATCCAGTTGCGAGTCTGCCATATCGTTCATACCTTTGGTGAATAAACGCCCCAGGTCGAATTCATATCGCAGTGATGGACCGTTGAGGTGGTATTGTTCGAGCCAGCCCAGCTTTTCTCTGTGCGGGCAGTCGGTCATAACACTCATCATATTGCTGCGTTGTGCCCAGCGAACCAGCTTGTGGATTCGGTTGAATAAATCGTTGGAGCATTCGAATAGACCGACGGGATCGGAACTCGAATGGACAACCACCCCTTCGAGATTCTCGACAACGGGCAACTTGCCACCTTCGTCTGCCGGAATACATTCTACCTGCAGGTAGCGGCTTCCGTGATAGAAAAATTTCGGGAACCATTTTTCGCCGCCCTTGCCCACTAAGGTATATTGCCAATAACCCGGGCGTTCATGGGCACAAGAATTGCGGTCCAC
>CAYVXS010000067.1:0-10619 GCA_964454885.1 uncultured Pirellulales bacterium | reverse complement strand
GGTTTTTTTAGCTTATTATTCTGTTAAACATTCATTTTTTCAAGGTAACCTGCAGGATCATCATTTACGACTTTTAATATGATATCTTTCATTTGCTGTTGTTTTTCGGGTGGATAGTCTTCGAATCTATCGTACCACCGATCGGTATTAATCGGGTACATTCTGTTCAGGTAACTATCGAGAATTAATTTGTTGTTTGCGACATCCACGACATTTATACGTGAGTAGAAAAAGACTTGAGGGGGATCTGTCGTATAGTCACTGTTCAGGTCGAAACCCTGCCCGAAACCGTAGCCTAATATCATTTCGAAACCTTTGCCGCCCGCTATCCAGGGTGTGACAACTACGACAGTGTCTATATTTTCACTTTTTAGACGCTGCAATAAGGGGGACAATTGTTTAAGGAGGTTTTTATGTGTCATATTCCTCGGATTAACTTTGAGCAAAGCCCTTAAATCGGGTCTTGCCGCAAAGTCTAATCCGGAGTTTGTAGTAAGACTGCCTGCGATTTTTTCTTCAATTTTCGTGTCGATATCATATCGGGAAAAATCGCATGTAAATGATTTGCGTCCGAATCCGGCGGTACCGGCGAATTCTCCTTTAAAGACATTGCCCATATTTGAAACGACGGCGATTTTATTCATGGCCTGTTTGGATTGTGAAGTAAGTGGGCGAAAGACCTGGGCCTGTTTGTCTAAATATTCGTTCATGGAGCCACATCCCATCAAAACCGTTGTCACCAGGACGGGGATAATCTTTGAAGAAAATTTGTTTCGCCGGTTTATCATTATGTCTCCTTTTTTGTCAGGTTTTTCTTTTCAACTTTTAACGCCGAGCTTTTTGAGTATCCACATCATCGGACACCAGTCTGTTATGGCCGACTGCAACAGGTTCAAGCCAACAAAAGCGGTAAAAAACAGCCAATACTGTGAATGATAATGTGCCAATAAAACAGTGACAAGTACAAAAGTACCCGCAATCCCTCTTAATAATCTTTCGATAGTCATGATTTACCCCCTGAAAATCAGTTTTGTTTATTTTCTTTTTCCTGTTCCTGAGCCATTTTGCAGGCCCGCCTGCGCGATATGATGCTGCAGGAAAGAGCCATAGCCGTTGTGATAATAACACTCAGGACGATTAACTTGCTGAAGCCGAGTTTGCCGTACTGATGTACATTCACGACGACCAGAGCCACTGATGCGATGGATATAATAATGCAAAAAGCGCAGTTGCAGGTCACCGACTTCGGCTTGCGTATCGGCTTGAATAAAAGTTTTTCCGCGAGTTTTATAATCGAAGGCAGCGCCAGCAGCGTAACGGCTCCGGAGAGGGCCATGATCGCACATAAAAATATTCCCACCGTTTTATAAGGGACCAGTGGGGCCGCCAGTAATGGCAAAAATCCGATCGCTATGACAAGCACGTTTCTCGTTATGGCTCTTGCCGGCTCGCCGAACATCTCTGCGGCGCTTTTCTTCCATGAGCAGGTTACAGAGTAGCTCATTCTCGCGCGTTCGAGGAAGTGAATTGCGAAATCGACCGCCATGCCGAGCGTCAATGCACTAAGTACCGCCACCGGCATATCGTAGTCCTTGCCGATCAGTCCGATGATGCCGTAAATAATGATGATGGTAATCAATAATGGCACCATACATACAATTCCCCACAACGGTGAGCGGAAAAGTATTGCCATCATAATAAAAACGATAATGAAGCTTCCCATAAACGACTGGAGCATACCCCAGACCATCTTGTCCTGCCAGACGACATTAATGTAGGTCAGTCCGGCCCAGTTATATTTTAGCTTTACCGGGGGCGGATGATTTATGAAATACTGCTTAACGGCTTTGACGACTTTCTGCATGTCCTTGTTGTCGCCGCTGGCCAACTGCATCCAGATATTCGCGTGCATGTAATCTGTGGTGACCATGTGCCACAAGTCGTCGGGATTATGGCTGCTTTGGAACTGCAGCAGGCACTGGGCCACGGCGGCGGAAGTGTCGGGGATTTTATAATTTTCCTGTTTGCCGTCGATTAGTTCCTGATGTACCTTTTTGACCACATCGGCGACGGAGCTGCTTTTGCCGACAAGACCGGCCTTGACGAGATATTCCTGAAGCCCGGATATATATCGCAGGATATCAGGTCTCTTGAATATTTTAAGCTTTTCTTTTTCCAGCTCGAAAAAGTCCGACAGTTCATACCACATATCGACATCATTAGCATCGGCGTTGTCGAGTTTGTTATTGATGAAAGAATTCATTTGTTCGAGCAAATCTTCCTTTGTTTTTTCGGATGACGCCTGTTCCAGGAGCGTTTCTTCCAGTTCGGGGACAACCTTTGTGATACCGGGGAATTCTTTTCTCAACTCCAGGGATTTTTCCGAGAGGTCTTTTCTCAGGTCGCTGATAAATTTCGGCCCGATAGTGTTTGGCTCGGCCGGTTCGAGGACCAGATAAGCCATGTAAGTCCCGCCGAAATGCTTATTGAGTTCGATATCGGCCTGGCGAATCGGATGACTTGTGGAGAACCACTTGACTGGATTGTCGTTTATCCTGATTCGTGTGATGCCATAGATTGCTATTGCCGTAATTATGAGCATTATCACCAAAATAGGTTTTGCCGCCGAATAGGTGAAACGTCCCGCGTTTTGTAGAAGCTTTTCAAGTAAGCTTTGTTTTTTCACTTTCACATTCGCCGAGCCGAAATTCTCCAGCGAGCTTTCTTTTATCATCATGATATAGGCCGGCACAAAAGTTATCGTACAAATCCATGCGATCATAATTCCGATGGCCACGAAGATACCGAAAACCTGAACAGGTGGAATCGGGGTCAGGGCCAGGGAGGCGAAGCCCGCAGCCGAAGTCAGCGAGGTATAAAGCATCGGCATAAACAAATCGTCCATAACCTGTATGGTTGTATTTTTCCTGCCTTTTTCTTTGGTATAGAGGTCGAAGAACTCGGATAGGATATGCACTGAGTCCACGACCGCTATCGGCATGAGAAAAATCGGTATCATCGAGCTCATGATGTGCACAGGATAGCCGAGGCCGATTAAAAGCCCCATAGTTGAAATCACGGATACCATCGCGACAATCATCGGCGAAATGACAAGAACCAGCTTGCGGAAAAAAAGCAGCATCAGGATAAATATTACTACCATCGCCAATGGCGCCGAAACAGCCATCTGGATAAACATTTCAACGCCGAACGTATCTTCCGCAACAGGCAGGCCCGTGATATGATACTGCTCGTCGCCGCTGAATTTGGCAATCTCCGCGTTGAGCGCCTTGTAAACCCTGTGACTCAGGTCCTTGCTGGTCAACGGCAGGTACAGACATATTGCCTTGCCGTTTTCGGAGACGAGCGTCCCTTTGAGCAGGGGATTGGACATTGCTTTTTCTTTTATCTCAAGTGCCTGGGCCTGGGTTGTCGGCGGTTTGGACATAAGCCATTCGAAAGTGACTGTGCCGGGACCGCCCTGACCGATATAATCGACTGTGGAGGGGGCGAGAAGATCGACTTCGATGACACCGATTTGTTTGTTGGGATCGTTTTTATCTTCCCAGCGAAGTGTTTTGGCAAATTCGGCCAGCTCGTATATCCTGGCCAACGAGGAGGGATTAAATACACCGTTCGGGTCTTTATTATTGACGATTCCGACCACGACGATGTCACTTAGTGCGAATCGTTCTTTGGTCCGGTTGTGGAATAAACGTACGGGTTCGTCCGCGGAGAGCATGTTTTCCGGATCCGTATCGACCCTGATTAAAGATATAAAAGCTCCGAGTACTAAAGTGAAAACAACCATTATGATGGTTATTAACCTGTAATGTTTTAGAGAATACTCCGTAATTCTTTGCCTAAGATCCATACCTGCAATCCCCATATCTTCAGATGTAGAGCTTCTGTTTATAGTTTGATAATAAAAAACAAATCCACGGCCGAATTTTACAACAGGTCTGTGTTTTTTACAACCTCATCTTTTATATTTTGGTTTATCCTTCTGTAAAGCTTAATATTACGTAAGTGAGCTATAATGGTTCGAAAGTGAGCGTTTTGATTCGTGAATTCTTCAAGGCAGGTGGAATAGTCGGGCTGTTAAAACGGGGAGTTTGCAGTAAATTTCGCCTGTTGGGAATCTGGGAATTAAATTTCATTGATTAATTGGCTGTAATTCGTATAACATACGAAGATTAACTTTAAAGGATTGTTGAAAACGTCAATGAGCTTAAATATGGATGTTCCGGAGCCAAAAATGAAGAACAGGATATTACTGTGTGTCTTATCGGTTGTATTTGTTATCAGTGGCTGTAAAAGCCGGATGAGACAGGAGATTAAGACCCAGTATGACAGGCCTTTGCCGTTAGGCAGTTACGCCCTGCGGAAAATAACGAATCCTTATGAAATTCCCGATTTTACAATAGCCTGCCTTAATACGAAGGACCTTCGCACAGCGGTAGCGAACAGCCTGAATTACCTTCAAAAGCCGTCAAGCTACAATTTTTTCCCATGCGGGCAAATTAGTCATAGTCAAACGGTTGAAAGTTTGAAGACCTTTGCAGATTTACTGGACTCCGGCTTAACGGGTGCACGGTTGAACGTGGCGATTCAGCAGAAATTCGACGTATATACCTCGGTGGGCTGCGATGACAGGGGTACGGTATTGTTCACCGGTTACTATACTCCCATATTTGAAGCTTCGCTGAAAAGAACGAGGGAATTTCAATATCCTTTATACAAAACCCCCAATGATTTGGTTAAAGGCCAGGATGGTGTGATTCATGGCCGGCGGATGCCGGACGGACGAATTCAGACGTATCCTTCCCGGGCTGAAATCGAAGATTCGAAGATGCTCAAGGGAAAAGAGTTAGTATGGCTGAGAGATCCGTTCGAGGTATATATTGCACATGTCCAGGGTTCCGCCAAGCTTCGATTGCGTGACGGCAAGCTGATTACGATAGGTTACGACGCCAATAACGGTTACGAATATCGCAGCGTAAACCAGGAACTTGTCAAAGACGGCAAAATATCCGGTGATAAAATAAGTCTTTCGGCAATGATTGACTACTTTAAGATGCATCCGGAGCAGGTAAATATGTATGTTCGCAGAAATCCGCGGTTCGTTTTCTTCAGGATCGAAGAAGGTCCACCCCTTGGCAGCCTGAACGAGCCTGTTACCGCCATGCGAAGTATTGCCACCGACAAGTCGATTTTTCCCCGGGCGGCCCTGGCTTTTATTACCACGACCCTGCCCCAGGATACCGGCGGAAATGTTGTCAAAAGAGCTTATAGCGGTTTTGCCCTGGATCAGGATACGGGCGGAGCGATTCGTGCCCCGGGCCGCTGCGATGTTTATATGGGCCAGGGCGATATTGCCGCCCGGATGGCCGGACAAACTTACCAGGAAGGCCGTCTTTACTATTTATTTCTAAAACCGTCGGCCAATTCCACGAACCTGCTCGGAGTGGATTAACAAGCTGTTTGACTATTGGGTGTTCGGTCGGTAGAATGTCCGGATTACAAGAGAAACGGATTTGGTAAAACAGCGAATTTAGTATGGCAGATAAAAATAAAAGTCGGGTAGTCAATACATCGGGAACAATTAGCACAAAATCGAGTGTTAATGCCGTTTCTACCCTCGTACGCAGTATTCCCGAATCGTTGGCGGCCGAGGCGGCGGTTTTAGGCTCGATGCTGCTCGACCCGGAGTGCATCGGAGAGGTTGTCGAGCTTGTGGATCGTGATGCCTTTTACAGGATTGAGCATCGCCACATTTTTGAAGCATTGATTACTCTGTACGAGAAAAACAAAGGAATTGGGATAGATGCTGTGCTGCTTCGCGATGAGCTTGAGAAGCGAAATTGTATCGACGAGGTGGGCGGTGTGGATTATATCTCGAAGATTTTAGATACCGTTCCATCTTCGGCCAACGTCGGCTATTATGCGGGAGTTGTCAGAGATAAAAAACTTCTGCGGGACCTTATTACCATAGCCGGAGAGATTCTCGAAAGTGCCTACAGCCCTACGGGCGAGGTCCGGGAGGCATTGGACGAAGTCGAGCGTAAGATATTTGCCATTACTGACCAGAATATCAGCGGAAATGCAGCTTCTTTGAAGGACCTGGTTGTGCGCTCATTCGAGCTTATCGAGAAACGCCAGGGCATTCATGTGACGGGATTACCTACCGGCTTTTATGAGCTTGACGAGTGGACCTGCGGCCTGCAGAACGGTGAGATGATTGTTATCGCCGGTCGGCCGAGTATGGGAAAAACTTCGTTAGCTTTGAATATCGCTGAGCATATCGGTCTGATGGAGAAAATTCCGGTCGCCGTATTTTCACTGGAAATGGGCCGGCAGCAGTTGGCGGAAAGGTTCCTGTGCAGCATCAGCCAGATAGACAGCCAGAAGGTCAGAAGAGGATTGCTCAGTGATGAAGATTACAAGAAGTTGGCCGATGCCTGTGCGGAATTGTCCGAGACTCCGATTTACATAGACGATACTTCGACGCTGTCCCCGCTTGAGCTTCGCGCCAAGGCCAGGCGTCTTAAGAGCAGGTATGATATTCGGTGTGTTGTTGTGGATTATTTACAGTTGATGCACCTCGGTTCAGGGCGCATCGAATCGCGCCAGCAGGAAATCACAACAATTTCCAGATATTTAAAAGCTTTGGCCAGGGAGTTGAATGTCCCGGTTATTGTTTTAAGCCAGCTGAACCGCTCTCCTGAAGGCAGAGAAGGGCACAAGCCGAGAATGAGCGATCTGCGTGAGAGCGGCAGTATCGAGCAGGATGCCGATGTTATTATGCTTTTACACCGTGAGGATTACTACCGTCGTGGTGAGGATGATTACCAGCAGGATAATTCCGCTGAATTGATAATTGCCAAGCAGCGAAACGGGCCGACGGGGACTGTGAAACTAACGTTCAGGGAAAAAATTACACGGTTCGAGAACGCATCCCAATCCCATGTGCAGGAGCCTGCCGGTGGTAGTGTGCCATTTTGATATGAAGACAAATAATTCGAGCCTGAAATTTCGATACGCATAATAAGCGGGAGACGAGTTGCATGGTACGATCTGCATTTATGATTCTAATTATATTGAACGGATTGTCGGCTCTGCCCGCATATTGTGCGTCGGCCCGGGACCCGGTGGATGACAGTAAAATAGAAAAAACTTCCTTAGGCAGTATCGGCAGGAGTGTCATCAAGTCGATCGATTTCGTGGGCAATGATTCGATAAAAGACAAAACATTACGGAAAAAACTTGATTTCAAGGCAGGTGACTCTCTTGACACTGTTTTAGTCGGGTCCGGCAGAATTGTCATTTCTGAATTGTATCGCAAGAAAGGTTTCGCCGACATACAGGTGACCCTCGATACCTCCGAATTATCGGCCGGCCGGGTCATATATGTAATTAATGAGGGACAAAGGTTCCGGATAAGATCGATAAAATTCAAAGGAAATGAATTTTTTAAGACCTCGGAATTGAGAAACGTCATAAAGACCGGTACGAGAAGCTGGCTGCTTTGGCCGGTGTATTATACCGATGAGAAAATCGCCGCGGATCTTCGGAAGCTCGGAAATTTTTATTTCGACAGGGGTTTTCTGAATTATGACGTTAAGAGCGAGGGGCGCAGTAAAATTACTTTTTTAATCGATGAGGGGCCTCGCTATTCGGTCGGTAATATTATCGTTAAAGGCAACAAATACTTCGATACTAAAAAGCTGCTTCAAGGACTGGAGCTGGAAACCGGTCAGATATATTATCCACAAAAGGCCAAGGAGCAGGCCCAGCGAATTCTTAATCTTTATCACGAGAACGGTTTTATAAACGTCCAGGTCGAGCAGCGTCATGAATTTACCCAGACCGGGCTTAATGTAGTCGATGTTAATTTTATCATTGCCGAAGGCAGCCAGTTCAGGATAGGACGTGTCGATATAACCGGCAATGAACAAACTCAGGATAAAGTTGTCCGGCGAATTCTGGATGAGTATGACTTTACCCCGGGGAAGCTTTATAACGCTCGTATGGCTCCCGTGCAGGGCCAGGGCGATTTGGAAACAATCCTGCAAAGAAGGACCATGTCCGAGGAGGTCATTGTAAGACCTGTTGTCCCGTCGGAAGACGCCGGGGAAACCAGGGACCTGTCGGTGAATATGAAGGAAGGTCTGACCGGGATGTGGAATCCGGGTGTTTCTTACGGCAGCGATATGGGTATCATTGGGCAGTTGCTTTGGTCTCAACGCAACTTCGATGTTACGGATTGGCCGGAAAGCTTCGGGGAATTTATCACGATGCAGTCCTTCAAGGGTGCGGGCCAGAGTCTGAGTATCGCACTACAGCCGGGTACCGAGGTCAGCTATTATTCGGTTGAATTCGTGGAGCCTTATTTTAGGGACAAACCGACATCGCTTACCGTGGCGGGTTCGAGCCGTGAATGGTGGAGGGAAAGTCACGTCGAAAAAACGACTAAGGGATATATCGGCTTCGGGAAACGTTACAAAAGTCGATGGTTCAGCAGTTTCGGCCTTAGAGTCGAAAATGTCGATATAGGTGATATCGATTTCGATGCGCCTCAGGAAATTTACGATGTCAAAGGAAACAACCTTCTCATTGGGGCGAAGTTCGGCTTTGGGAAAGACACGACCGACTATACTTTTCTGCCGAGCAGCGGTTATAAATTTGATATTAATTACGAACAGGTTACAGGCGATTACGATTTCGGGATTTTAGAAGGTTCCAGCGTATGGTATAATACTCTTCACGAGGATTTTCAAAACCGTAAAACCACTCTTGCGACGAAGTTTCTTGCCTCGACTACTTTTTCCAACGCTCCTCCTTTTGAAAGGTTCTACGCCGGCGGTATAGGGTATTACGGTATCAGGGGGTTCGAGTATCGTGGTATCAGCACAAGAGGTCTCCAGACACATGTCGTCAATCCGCAGCGGAAAGATCCTATAGGTAGTGACTGGATATTTTTGGCCAATACGGAACTGTCAATACCTCTAATAGGCGAAAACGTTTCCTTATTGGGTTTCATAGACAGCGGTACAATAGATACTGGACCTTATCGAGCAGCGGTCGGCGGTGGGATTCAAATTATGATACCGCAGGTTTTCGGGCCGGTCCCGATGAGGTTCTCCATTGCGGCGCCGTTGAATAAAGATGACGAAGACGAAACACAGTCTTTCAGTTTCTTTATGGGAAGATTGTTCTAAGCTGATTATTTCAGATGTCAATAAGGACATTAATCTTGAAAGGAATATTTATGAAGACCAAAGTGATGGTACCGGGATGTTTAATTTTTTGTGTTCTTTTGCTTTCCGGCTATGAATATACTTCGGCCCAGCCCGGCGAACCTGCCTCGAAGATTGGAGTCATGAGTGTTGAGCGGGTTTTGCGTGATTGTAAGGCGACTGCCAAATACAGGGAACAAATGAAAGCCGAAGGTGACAAAGTGGCTGCGGAGATGGATGCACTCTCGAAAGAAATACAGGCTCTCAAGGCCGGGCTCCAGCTTGGGACTTTGAAAATCGGCAGCAGCGACTATTTTAAACAACATTGGGAACTGGCGCAAAAGCAGGCCGAACTGGATGCGAGGAAAGAGTACATTCCGAATCAGCAAATGCTTCAGCAACAACTGTGGACACAGGAGATTTATCAAAAAATACTACAGGCGGCCAAAGATATGGGAGCGGAAAAGGGACTGATTCTGGTGTTGGAAAAAAGTGAGCCCGAATTCCCCATCCAGAGCGATTTCGGATTGATTATCGGCACTCATAAGGTGCTTTACAGCGACGGCTGTCCGGATATTACGGATGATGTGCTTGCCCGGATGGACGCTGGAGAAACCAAAACAGAAAATTAATTTTTTTTCGCTATATATCGCTATCATTTGTTTCGGATTTTTTAGTTTGTAATGGAAATGACAATTGAACAGTTGGCTAAACGTATCGGTGCCGGATTGGCCGGTGATGCCGCTGATTTTAATCTTCGGATATGTGCCGTAGGGCCGATTACGGCGGCCGGTGAGCATGAAGTGACATTCGTTACGGACCAGAAGCACAAAGCAGCGCTCAGCGGCTCTAATGCCGGTGCGGTTATCGTCTCGGAACTTATCGAGAATTTTAAAAATCCGCAGTTAATTGTTAAGAACGTCAATGTCGCTTTGATCGAAGCGTTAAAAATTTTTGCACCGAAGCTGAAAGTTCCGGTTGTGGGAGTGGATTCGACGGCCAGACTCGGACAGGATGTTAAAGTAGCCAAGGGAGTATCCGTCGGTGCGAATGCGGTAATAGACGACGGGGCCGAAATTGGCGAAAACACCGTGATCGACAGCGGTTGTCATATAGGCCAGAATTCCAGGATCGGTAAAAACTGCCGTCTCGATAGTAATGTCGTCGTATATCATAACTGCCTTGTCGGTGATAATGTTATCATCCAGGCAAACAGCACAATCGGCTCGACCGGTTTCGGATATTCGTATATTGATAATGCCCACAGGCTTATTCCTCATAACGGCGGTGTAATAATCGAAGATTTCGTCGAGATAGGGGCTAATACTTGTATTGACAGAGCCAAGTTCGGCAATACCATAATCGGCGCAGGAACGAAAA
>CAYVXS010000066.1:364-10672 GCA_964454885.1 uncultured Pirellulales bacterium | reverse complement strand
GGATTATGGATATTTCTGTAATAATAACCCCGGTGGCAACCTTTTATATCGTTGTCTAAATAAGCTTTTTTTAAGTAGTATTTGACCATTACGAAAGGGCATTTTAAGGCACTGACAAAAAAATTCCTATATGGAAATTTGGGACAGGAAACTATCACCCCTTCGTATTTCCTGTCTTTGGTTTTTATATAATCCCTGGCTTTTGCAAGGAAGCCGTCCTCTTTTGTCAGGTTCGAATATTTTTCGTAATCTTTTCGTATGTGGGGAAACTCTCTGTAAATTTCCTCCGAGAAGGTGACGCGGTTGAGGATTTTTGTCGGATTCAGATTGATGTATTTTATTCCCCTGGCCTTCGCACAGCGATAGAAAATATACTCGGTGGTTGTGACCGGTGTGAATCCCCCTATAATAATGTCCGGGTGGATATCTTCTATAAAATCCAAAACGGCCTTAAACCCTTTTTGCAAAATGCCCAGCATTTGTTCGTGTGTGAATCTTGGCTTGTAATCCTGTTTGAATTTTGTAAGTACGCCGTTATACACTCTCCTGTCCATCACCAGAGCGTTCCACAAAAACGGCTCCCCGAACTCATTTTCAATTGCCTTTAAATAATTTAGATCCGCCTTTTCACCGGCCGGAGGATCTGTTTCCCATCCTTTAAGAAATTCGATTTTCAGCCCCGAGCTTTCCGCCATTTTTTGGTAACGTGGGAAATTGAATTTATCGGTGACATAGAAACCTGTGCGCCCCAGGGTGGTTTTCTGGTTGAGTAGAGCGAGCAAATCCAGATAGAAAAGGGCATACTCACCCTGCGTGACGAAGACTACATTCATGTGTTAAGCCCCCATCTGCCCACGAATCTTTTCGCCGCATTCACTTCTTCTTCATACAGGAAGTCTTCGTTATTTAAGTCTTTGGCCTTTCCCAGCATCTCTTCGAGGATATTTCGATACTCGACTAATTCCTCCGCTTGTTCAACTGAAAGGTCCCACTCTGCCGCTCGCCCGGGGCCGTATTTACCTAATTTCATGTGGACTTCCACTATTTGTGCCCCGTGAGCCATAGCAAATTTCACCGGTTCGACATCCGAGACGTGATTACTGTATCCGACTTTGGGGAAGTTGTCTTTGAGCCACAAAAACTTATGCATGAATGCTTTGTTTAAGGGTGTCGGATACATCGAAACCGAATGCAGCAATGTTGCGTTTATTTTGTTCTGAATTAAAAAGTCGATTGCTTTTTTGATTTCCCCGACGGAGTGCATCCCTGTGGAAATAATGAGATGGTCGAATTTTTCGGCCAATTTCTCAATCATGGAAAAGCTCACCAAATCGGGACTTGCAATTTTAATTTCCTTCAAGCCAAGGGAAGAAAGAAAATCGACCCTGCTGATGCTGAAACAAGTCGTCAAAAATTCTATCTTGTTTTTCGAGCATTCCGCCATAAGTTCGAAATGGTCGTCATCCGAAAGGGAGGTTTGCTTTACCCATTCGGCCTGGGCCTCTGATTTGTCGGCCAGGTCTTGATATCGCGAGGATTGGAACTTCACACAATCGGCTCCGATTTTCGCAGCGATTCTGATGAATTCTCTGGCAAGAAAGATATTCCCCCGATGATTGGAAGCCGCTTCGATTATAATTTTAGTCCTCATTTGGAATTATCTCCTCGGAAATTTTATCACAAACCAGCTTAAAAACTTTTTTCCATGCCTCGGTGGTCGCTCCGCCGATGTGGGGGGTGATAATTATATTCGCATCGGGATTCTTGCGGGCATACACCAAAAGGGGTGACTTCCTGTAATCGAGAAGCTCTTTCTCGAGGACATCGACGCCAACGCCGGAAAGAATTCCCTTTTTCAAAGCGAAACAAAGCGATTTTTCCTCGATAACCTCGCCTCGTGAAATGTTCACTAAGATTGCCCCTTTTTTAATGTCACCGATATTATCCATATTGATTAAATGGTGGGTTTTATCGGTTAGAGTGACGGATACGATTATGAAATCCGCAACAGAAAGCAATCTGTTCAGGCGGGATATTCTCTTTCCTTCGGTGTGTTTAATTTTATCCCAATAGATTACTTCCATTCCAAATGCCCGTCCGTAGCTCGCTATTTTCTGACCGATTCTGCCCATCCCGATTATTCCCAGTACCTTATTGTTCAGCTCTGTTCCGAGAAAATCGTTCCTTTCCCATCGGGCCGATTCCACCACATCCTTGTGGGCTTGCAGCATTTTTCGTGACAGGGATAAAACGAAGGCAAATCCCAGCTCCGCTGTTGAGCTGATGGAATCAATTTCTTTTCTGTAATCGTGGAGAGTCAGCACCTTGAGTTTCTTAGGTTTTTTCCCGATCCTTATATGGTCGCGGCCGGTCGTCGGTGTAAAAATCAGCCGAAGGTTTTGAGCTTTGTCAATGATCGCATCGTCGATGATTACCTTCAGGCTTGGAACTACTATTTCGAATTCATGGATGTGACGTTTTAACCAGTCATAATCATAATCTTTGAAAACCAGAAAATAATCGTTCGACAGAGGGCGAAATATTCCATCGAACATCATATATTTGTCGAGAGGGTAGCCTATTAATATCTTCTTCATACGACAAATCTTTTCTCTATATTCGGAGTTGTCTCTTCCAGAAGTTTTGCGATCTTTTCACCTGCGGTCCCGTCGCCGTATAAAGTTATCGAGGGATACCTGTTGCCGTTTTTAGAGTGTTTTTCCAGTGCCTTCAATATTTCCTGTTTCGAGTGGGAAGCGTTTATGACATTCTCACCATGTTCTCTGCCGGTTTGACGTGTGCCGATGTTTATCGCCGGAACGCCTAAGAAAGAGCATTCCCTTATACCGACAGAAGAATTCCCAATGATACATTTGGATTTTAAAAGAAGCGCCAGGAAATCGTGTGGCGTAAAATTCCTGAAAAAGTGCAGCTTATCCTGGCTGTAATTTTCTCTGAATTCCCTGATTGCTTTTGAAGTCGAGTCGGAGCCGGCATCGACATTAGGCCAAAAAACAAGTGCCGGAACTTTCGATTCGTAAACCGCCATCAGGGTTTCTTTCATTTGAAGATATGCGTTGCCGAATTCCGTCGTCACAGGATGCTGCAAAACAACAATAAAATCCTTGTCTATATCAACGTGACCGCCGACACCGCCGTATTTCGAATAAAGGTAATCGGTGGTCATAAACTGATAGTTGCCCTGTATTTCCCTGGCCAAATCGATTGAGGGACATCCCGTGACGAAGATGCTCTCTTGAGCTTCTCCCATGGCCTTTACCCTTTTTGCGGCGAACTCGTTCGATACAAAATGAAGGGAAGAGAATTTTGTCACCGCGTGTCGGACCTTTTCGTCGATGGAACCGGTGATTTCGCCGCCCTGAATGTGAGCAACCGGGATATTCAGATACGAAGCGGTTATTGCCGTGCAGATGGTCTCGAACCTGTCGGCAATACTCACGACTATATCGGGTTTGTAATTATCGAGAACGGTCGCAAGCTCTATTATTCCTATTCCTACGGTCTTGGCCATTGTGGTCGGATTTTCGCCTTCCACGACCATATAAACTTTTTCGTTTATTTTGAAGCCGTCTTTTTCGAGGACTTCCACGGCGTTGCCGTACTTATAGAGAAGCAGCGAAGCCGCACCGACAAGAAAAAGCTCCAGATTTTCATTTTTCTGTATCGCCTTCAACAAGCTTTTGACCCTGGCATAACTTGCACGCGATGTTATAACGATACAGATTTTTTTCACTCTTTTTCCCTTTTTCATTTTTTAGATTTGCTTTCCAATACTGTTACAAATATTTAGACTCCGTCCCCGTGGGTTGCACCGGATTTTTTCAAATGTAAACCAAATAGAAAAGGCTGCAACCTTCAGGCGTCCCATCCCCATCCACAGGAAAGAAGAGATGGAACTTTCGTTTTTTCGTTAAACAGGAGCGTTCAGGAAGCCGGACCTCGATTCTTTTGAGCGGCTTCCAACAAGAAAGCTAAAAACATTGATATAATTAGCAATAATATAAATATAATCGTGCTTTTTTTGAGAATACTTTTCGAAGCAAAAACAATCTTTGGATTTTCAATTAAAGGCGTATAAGCGGAGATTGCATTTTCCAATTCATTGATATAAGAGTTTACATAATTTTCAAATTCCGTATTTTGATAGTTGCCTTTCATATTAATCAGGAAGGAGTTGAATTCCAGGGTGTTGCCGGGTGCACTTTTCCTTAGGTCATTTAATAATTTCTCATTCAGCTCTATCAGGGTCTTGCAGTGACTGGTTTTTTTCAGATTTGATTTTATGGTCTCTTCGATATAAATTATATTTGCTTCAGCGGCTCTTGCCTGGTATTCCCATGGTAGAAACGCCCTGTTTTCGTATGCATTATCGAATTGCAGAACAATACCGTCCCGGATTTTATTCGTATCTGCAGAAGCCATATTTTTCAGTTTTGTTAAGATCGTTTTCTGGTTGTCCAGCTCCAGCTCGATACTAAATCTGTTTCCCTCTATATCAGCTATCCGGGTCTTTAATATAGAGATATTGCTGCTTAGTTCCTGTTTCGCGGCATAAGTTAGCAGGTTTGTTTCAAAGTTGTCTCTGACAATCGAAGAGATTTTTTCTATATCTTCACCTGATTTACCGTTGACTGTCATAGTCAATAATGTATTCGAAATGCCGGTTTGAATCTTTTCGCCGGATAATTCCCGTGCATATTCATCGAATCCGTTTTGTTTCAATTCAGCGGCGAGTTTGTTTAGGTTTTCTGAATCGAAGAAACTTTCGAGCAGTATTTTGCGGTCTCTTGCAGGAATTTCGTCCTTTTCTAATTCGGCTATGAGTTTATTCGGATTCTCGAAATCGTTGAGCTTGTCGAGCAGTATTTTAAGTTCTTTATTCTCCTGCCTGAGATCATAGTTGTATGTAACTTTGCAGTTTTTTGGCGAGATGAACAGGATGATACCGAAGAGCAGGGCGGGCAATACGGAACACGAAAAGATGAAATATTTTCGTTTGAGGATAATTCTGAGATAATCGACCAGATTTATTTCGTTATTTTGGTTACAGCTTTGCTCTCTGCGATTCTCTGTAGTTTTTCGGCTGTTTGAAATGTCATTTTTCATACTCATCCTGTGATTATTTCTCTCCTTACAGCGGCTATATAGAAAGACACTCGTACTATAAAATTTGCTTAATAAACATCACGATATATCTCAATCCAGGCTCCCGGCGCCATAGGTTTCAATAGCAGCCTTTTACATTTGAAACAGCCTATTTATTACTGAAAAAGCGGGTATAATATATATTATTGACCACTTAGAGTCCAATTTATTATGGCATCGAGGTAACGAGAAGCACATTCTATCCGGATTGTCCGGGCAATTCGGATATTAGCTGTATAACAAGTATTTTTTTCGGACTGTTTATGTTTTAGTTTATGCTGAACAACGATACGGTGAGATCGTTTTGTTATTGATTAACTATTTATTCGCAGATACTTATGAAGCAGCTAAAATGGAAGTAGATATTCCAGCGAAAGTCAGATATACAAAACTTTCGATCGGTTTAACGGGATTTGTCGTTTAGTTGTTCTGCAATATCTTATATTTTTCGGGATTTTCGCCTGTTTTATTGATAAAATCCGTCCTTGAGCAATCTGTTAGGAATCGGGAATTCGGGATTTTACGGCTGATTTTTCATTATCTCTATTCCTGATTTTGATGTTTTATTATTAAGGTATATATGATTATAATATAAGATTGTGTAATTAAGCTTACGGTAAAAACATAAGAAAAAATGCGGCTACCGCCGGGCTTCCAAATCACAAAGATATTGGTGGTTTGGTATAATATATAGCCTGAAAGAATAAAATTTGACCGAAACAGGACGATAATCATGGGCAAAAGACCTAATGGTAGAAATCCCAAGGTGATTTGCAGCTTCTGCGGCAAGTCATCAACTCAGGCCGACACGCTTATCGAAGGGCCAAATGATGTTTTTATTTGTCCGGAGTGTGTGGAATTATGCCATAATATTATCCGGCAAAGCAAAAAGCGGGTTAGCAGGGGTTTCAGTATTAAAGAAATGCCAAAGCCGAGGGAGATAAAGGAATACCTGGACCAGTATGTGATTGGGCAGGAGCACGCCAAAAGGTATCTTTCCGTCGCGGTGCACAACCATTATAAACGGCTCCTGCACAGCGATAGTGATGACAGTGATATCGAGATAGACAAGTCGAACGTTCTGTTAATAGGTCCTACCGGTTCCGGTAAAACACTGCTTGCCAGGACGTTGGCCCGAAAACTGGAGGTGCCGTTCGCAATATGTGATGCTACAACCGTCACCGAGGCCGGCTATGTCGGTGAAGACGTGGAAAATTTCCTGCTGCGACTGCTTCAGGCGGCCGACTATGATATCGAAGCCGCCCAGAGAGGGATTGTTTATATCGATGAGATAGATAAAGTCGGAAAAACCTCTCAAAATGTTTCAATTACCCGCGATGTCTCCGGGGAAGGCGTACAGCAGGCCCTGCTTAAGATGCTCGAGGGAACGATCGCGAATATTCCGCCGCAGGGTGGAAGGAAACATCCGGAGCAATCGTACATACAAATCGATACGGAGCAGATACTGTTTATTTGCGGCGGTACTTTTGTAGGTCTGGAAAACATAATTAAAAAGCGACTCGGCAAAAAAATGATTGGATTCGATTCGGAATTATCACGTGCGGTTGATGAAAAGACCGAGTACAGTGATACCCTGGAGCAGGTCATACCCGAAGATATTATCGAATACGGGATGATTCCCGAAATGGTCGGCAGACTTCCCGTTATTACCACGCTCTCGGCCCTCGATGAGGATGCGCTTATTGAGATATTAACCAGACCTAAAAATGCCCTTATCAAACAGTATCAGAGATTTTTTGAGATGGAAGATGCCGAGCTTAGCTTTTCAGACGGCGCTTTACATGCGTTGGCACAAAAGGCCCTGAAACGTGACACAGGAGCCAGGGCATTACGTGCCATTACAGAGGAATTAATGGTCGATTTGATGTATCAATTGCCGGAGGAGCGAAAGCCGGCAAAATATGTGATTACACGAGGTATAGTCGAAGGCAAAGCCGAATTATTTACGGCAAAACAAAAGGCTAAAAAAGAGTCGGCATAGATACAATTAGATGAAACCACCGAGGTCAACCTTGTGAATAAGGTTCGTGCTCAAAGAAATCGGACGGTGACACTTAGTCGGACGGAAAAAGAACACTACGAAAAAATCCCGACAGTTATTTCCAGACCTGTGGATAAGAGTGACCTTGTTGATAAGGTTGTTAATCAGGATATTTCTGAAGTTCTTGAATTTCTACCGAAAGGTTTTGTTGACCTGCTCATCCTGGATCCTCCTTATAATCTTAACAAGACTTTTACTTCGATAACCTTCAGAAAAAAGAGCATTTCGGAATATACACAGTGGTTCGAAGAGGTGCTTGTAAAATTGCTGCCGGTGCTAAAAGATACCGCTTCTGTCTATGTCTGTTCGGAATGGTATTCCTCGACGGCAATTCATCTCGTTCTGGAAAAGTTCCTGAAAGTGAGGAACCGGATTACCTGGGAAAGAGAAAAAGGCAGAGGCTCTAAAAGAAACTGGAAAAACGCTTCGGAGGATATTTGGTTTGCAACCGTTTCCGATAACTATATTTTTAATGTAGAGCAGGTAAAATCAAAACGCAGGGTGCTCGCGCCATATACCGATTCGGCCGGTCGGCCGAAAGACTGGAATGATACTTCCGACGGCCAGTTCCGTCTGACACATCCATCGAATTTGTGGAACGATATAACGGTACCATTTTGGTCGATGCCGGAGAATACCGACCACCCCACACAAAAGCCGGAAAAACTCTTGGCAAAATTAATTCTTGCGAGTACGAACAAAGGCGGTTTTATTTTCGACCCGTTTATGGGTGTTGGAAGCAGCATGATTGCAGCTAAGAAACTAAAAAGGAAATTTCTTGGTGTCGAAATCGACCGTCAATACTGTTTGCTTGCCGCAAAACGACTTCACCTGGCCGAGCTTGATGCGACAATCCAGGGATACCAGGATGGCGTATTCTGGGAAAGAAACACTCTCAACTCACGAAGACAAAAGATAAAACGGGTAAAATAGCTTGTATATTCATATTGCCGGAGCGAATAAGATACGATTTTAAATGATTGTTGTCAGAGAACAGTTTAATAGTGTTGAAAATGGATTATTAGTACTGGCACCGGCGAAAATCAACCTGTCCTTGCTCATCGCCGGTAAGCGGCCCGACGGTTTTCACGAAATCGAAACGGTTATGGCGAAAATCAACTGGTACGATGAAATTCTCATCCAACCCGGCCGACGTCCCGGTATTGAGCTTATCTGCACGGGGCCGTGTTGGGCTCCGAAGGGGCTGGAAAATCTTGTCTATAAGGCCGCTGAAATGCTGTTGGAAAATTGTGGCTCATCGGCTGACATAAAAATAACTCTGACGAAAAATATCCCGGCGGGATCCGGATTAGGCTCTGCCAGCAGCGATGCTGCGGCTACTTTGTTAGGATTAGATAAATTTTTTAACATAAAAAGTGACGAGGGAAATCTGGTTAGGATGGCGGCGATGTTGGGCAGCGATGTGGCATTTTTTCTCGGGGGCCCTTTGGCGCTTTGCACGGGAAAAGGGGAAAAAATTCGTGCATTAAATGAAAATTTTGATTTTCTTGCCCTGTTGGTTCTTCCTGATGTAAATGTCTCAACTAAAGAGGTTTACGCCAATTATCAACACAATTCGGCCCTCTATCGAAAGCTAAGCGAGCGAATTAACAGCCACATCCGGAAAAACAGGATTGATTTACTGGCGAAAGAGTGCGTAAATATGTTGGAAGAAAGTTGTTTCAGAATAGCTGGAAATCTTGCCGAACTTAGGGATATAATAGAGTCCTTGAAAATCGGACCTTGCTGCCTGAGCGGAAGTGGTTCAGCGATGTATTGTTTGTTTGACGGCGGAGATGAAGAAAAAGCGATAGAATATAAGCACAAAGTCGAGGGAAAAGTTAACTGCACAAGCAAGATCGTAAAGAACAATGGATGGTAAACTTTTAAGCGAGGCTAAAAAATGAAGATCAGTGAGGTGAGAGTAAAATTGGTAAGCAACAAGGATGACAGGCTCAAAGCTTTTTGCTCGGTCACGATGGACGGTGAATTTGTGGTTCGGGATATCAAGGTCATCGAAGGTGCAAACGGTCATTTCGTTGCTATGCCATCGAGGAAAATGAGTGACCATTGCGACAAATGTGGAGGTAAAAATCATCTTAGGGCCAAATACTGCAACAATTGCGGAGCAAACCTTCAAAACAATCGGGTACGAAAGGACTTCAGGGGCAGAATGAAACTTCATGCCGATATTGCCCATCCGATCAATGCCGATTGCAGAAAAAGAATTCAGGAAAGAGTTATAGCCGCTTTCAAGGAAGAAATGGAAAGATCAAAGAAACCGGGCTACAAACCGATGGAAATGGATGAGCCGGACGACGACGTTCCTGAAATAGTCTCGTAGTGAAAGTAATTCTCCTATTGCGCTGTAAGGTCTTCAAGGACCTTATCCATAGCAATATCCAGACGCTCATTGAGGTCGTATTTACCGTCGGTGAGCTGCCTGCGGACGTTAAGAATCTTATCTTTGCGGACTTCCGGCAGGGAAGCGATCTTCTGTAAAACCTGCCCTATGGGGGTATTGTTTAGATTTTCAAGTATCTGTTCCATCATCAAATCTTTTTTCGGGGCGATTTCCACTCCGAAATGATTCAAACGACGATTCTGACGTTCCAAGCTGCTGTTCGAATCAAAATCCGGCATTAAATTTACCTTGTATTTCGAGCTTCAATGCGAAAATATCCTTTTTTTCCCATTGAAGACAATGACCACTATATATTGTGTATCCCCTAAATCCCTTTCGAGGCTCGATATTAACTTCTAATATTGGTATCGACCACTGTACTTGCAAAACTTTAGAAAAGTTCCATATTTCAATAACCACCGATAAAGTATGGATTTATGTCTATTTTAGGCAAAATCCGGCATAATAATGTTAAAAATAATGATTTACCCAAACCCAGATTAACACAGGAGTAACTCGGCCGGGTTTGTCCGGGGTAATTACGCAATATACTATATGTAGTAATACCGAAGGATTTCAAAATACTCAAAGAATGTGCAAAAAAGCCGTTTTTTAAATTTTTACATTTTTTACGCGATTGCGATTGACACCAAGATATGATCTGTGAGCTAACCAG
>CAYVXS010000066.1:0-354 GCA_964454885.1 uncultured Pirellulales bacterium | reverse complement strand
TGCAAAAAAGCCGTTTTTTAATCTTCAATCTTCTTTACGCAATACGCGTAACACAGTTCGCAGTACGAGGAAAATTGGGTTTGTTTTTCATTTTTTTCTTCTGACTTCTGTCTCCTTTATTCTGTGTTCTGCCGTTAAAATTGGCTTTGTTTTTTCAAATAACATCGTAGGTCGTATGTAGCATGTCGTATGTCGGATAAAACTTGAAAAACGCTTCTTTTATGATTTTTCATGCCGAAATCGTAATTTTGGTGGTTTCTTGATTCATTTTGTTTTGGAAATTCGTTATTTTGAAAATTTGATATTGTTTAGGATTTCGAATTTAGTGCTTAGGATTTGTTTCAAATTTCCCGT
>CAYVXS010000065.1:0-10716 GCA_964454885.1 uncultured Pirellulales bacterium | reverse complement strand
AGTGAAAGTTCACGCCGGGCCTTCCTCCATTCCATTGCTGTATTAAAATTGAGATTCCGTTGTTTTGCATATATTAATTGCTCTGCAGAAAGGTCGTAACCTGCTTTTTTCCATCCTATTGCATAATCACCGGAAACATTGTGCTTCGCAAGACTGACGAAATCTTCACCGTCAAATTTGTAACCTGCGTCAACAAGCCTGCCGACTGTTTCGGCCTTGAAATCATTGACGGCAAGCTCACCGGCTTGATCTACGCCGAGTTTCGTACCACAATCTGCATACTCAATTAACTTCTCCGTGCTGATATCCTTTATAATCAGCGGTATTAAAATATCGAGGGGAACCTCCTGTCCGAACGCTTTTTGGATTGTGTCAATCTGTTCGCGGTTGATTTCAATTACCACTATTCCGAAAGCACTGACATCACGTCCGTATCCACCCGAACCAAGCTCCCCTTCAAAGGAAAGTTCCCCAAGGTCACCTGAGACAAAAATATTTACCGGCTCTCCAGACTGGTATGATTCCGGCTGGGAAGCATTGAATCCATACTCACCGATGCGGATATTTTCCGATTTTATGTTATTTTCCAGATTATCTTCCGTAAACGAGATATTGATGTATTCAGAGGATGGATTAGGATACCATTTACTTTGGCTTATCCATTGCCTTTGGATCACATTCTCATCTTCAGGCAGCTTGTCCCTGTCACCTTCATGCAGAATTATTTTAAGAGACAACAGATTTGTGACGTGTCTTTTATTGTTATATGAATCTCTAACATATACGCACCCTTCAGCCCAAAAATAAATCGTGATTAAAAGGCACAGGATTAGATTTTTCAAACTCGTATATCGCGACATGAAAATCTCCTTTTTTCAATCTATTAACAATACATGTATATTGGTCTCATTTTATATAGGCGACCTTCGTTCCAAATGTTACAGAAAAAATTCTTCATTTTCTCCAATAAAACAAAATAACTGAAAAACTTATTCGTTATAAAACACCTGCAAAAACATAACTGAGAAGGCAACTGCCTGAATTACCAAATCTGCATAATCCGACCCATTTATCACCCACTTGTTTTTTATACCGACTAAAACCGGCAAAGATTATATGCTGCTTGCCATACCAGCGATAGATTATGGCGGTAACGGTTCTTACGGCGTTCAAAGGGGAAAGAGTTCTTCGTCCGCCATCTTCTTGGTGTTGAACGCCCAGACCGCAATGTCAAAGAATAAGCCGGTGTAAATTCATTAGATAATTAATTTGCATTATGAACCAACAATAACATAAACTTAATAATCAACAAACATCAGATATCCGTTTCCGAACAAACCGGGTGAAGATGAAGTACAAAATATAAGACCGGGCTTAGCCCGGGGAATTTCATGGAGCCTAAATATGAATGCTAAAAGCAGCAACGATAAAAAGCTCAAAAGCAGTGATAAACATCTCAGGGAAGAGCTTGAAGAGTATAAGGCAAAATTCAAAATCATTTTCGATAACGTCAGCAGCGGCATTGCCGTATACGAAGCAATCAACGACGGTGAAGATTTTGTATTTATCGATTTCAACCCGGCAGCCGAGGAAATCGAACATACCAAAAAAGAAGATTTGATAGGTAAAACTGTCACAGAGGTTTTTCCCGGAGTCAGGAAGTTCGGTCTTCTCGAAGTTTTTCAGCGGGTATATAAAACCGGCACACCCGAACATCACCCTGTTTCAATCTACAAAGACCAAAGGGTTACAGGCTGGCGTGAAAACTATGTTTTCAAATTGCCGTCTGGACAGATTGTTGCAGTTTACGACGATATCGGCACTCGCAAGCGGACCGAATTAGTTGCTCAAATGACCGACCAGTGCTTTCGTGCAATTGCCGATTATACTTATGACTGGGAGGTCTGGGTAAGCCCGTCCGGCCGAATGTTATGGACAAATCCGGCGGTAAAACGTCTGACCGGATATAATGTCAAAGAGGTCATGTCGATGTCGGATTATCCGGGAGTCGTCATTTTCGAACAGGACCGCAAGCGGATGGTGAAAGCCTTTAAATCGGCATTGGAGGGAAGTAGCGGAAACGATATAGAGTTCAGGATAGTACGAAAAGACGGGAAAATCATCTGGGCTGCGATGTCCTGGCAGCCGATCTACGATAATAAAGGGGCTTCTTTGGGGCATCGCGAGAGTATTCGTGATATCACCGCTCGCAAAGAAGCCGAAGGAGCACTGGAAAAAAGCAAAAAGAAAGAGTAAAAAACGAATCCAGAATTTCATTAATCTTCAACATTTCCATAGAATCCCAATCATAAAAAGATGTAAAACTACTTTTCGTTACATTTATGGTATTGAAAGGGGATTTTTCTTGACATATCAGCAGGATATCTGTTATTAATATATTTGGATATGTTAGATTTTTAGCCTTTTTTGATGCTTGATGTGTTTATTGTTAGGCTTATCTAACGTTATGAAGGACGGCTTTTTGCACTAAATAATCCGTACCTGTGATTAAATTTCATGTTTTCAATTTAGAGCAGCTGTTTGAAGGAAGGAGGCACAAGCGACTCATACAGCACATTTAAGTTATAACACACCAATTACAAATACTTTAATAAACATGAGTCATGGCTTACAGTCATGATGGATCAATCAAACTTTATATAATACGAGGAGAAAGATTATGTGTAGAAAATTGAATTATTTCGTCTATTTTCTTTTGGTACTTGCTTTTGCCGGAACCGGCACGGCGCAGGGAATCGATCCTAATCTGGTCGGCTGGTGGAAGATGGACGAAGGTACAGGCTCAATAACACTTGACGAAACCAATTACTGGAATGACGGCACCTTATACGGCGGGCCGCTTTGGATAGACGGCCGGATAGGCGGAGCACTGGATTTCGATGGGGTTGACGATTACGTTGATTGCGGTAACAGTGACAGCCTGAACATCACCGGACAGATTACAATGGCTGCATGGATTAACACGCGCACCGCGGCAAACGGTCAGCATCAACATTATTTAGGCAAAGGAAACAACAGTTATTGCATCAAACAAAATTCCGGGAATAATTTAGAGGTGGTGATTTATATCGGTGGCTGGAAAGTCGCTACGTATCGGATAGACGCATCTTTCGGCAACGAATGGCATCACATGGTCGGAACTTATGACGGCAGCAGTATCAAGCTATACCTCGATGGTGAGCTGCTTGCAACTACAAGCCAGACAGGCGCAATCGGTACAAATGCCGATTCGGTAAAAATAGGAACAAGAGACGGTACACGCTGGTACCACACCGGTGGAATAGATGATGCCCGAATCTATAACCGTGCTATATCGGCCGTTGAGGTAAAGAAACTGGCCAGTCCCGAAAGAGCCTCCAATCCGATACCGGCTGACGGTAGTGTAACTACCGAATCACAGGTAAACCTTCAATGGGATTCAGGATTAGATGCAGTCACGCATAACCTGTATCTTAGCGACGATGAACAGGCGGTAATCAATGGTACGGCACTGTTAACAAGTCTGAGCCAGACTAATTATGGCCCTCTTGAGCTGGAATTAGGAAAGACTTATTTCTGGCGTGTAGATGAAATCTGGGCGGACGGGACAACAACATACGACGGAGAAATCTGGAGCTTCACAGTTCAACCGCTCTCGGCTTATAATCCAAACCCAGCAAATGGAGCAAAATATGTGGACATTAATGCCGACCTCGCATGGAATGCCGGCTTTCTGGCAGAATCACATGATGTGTATTTCGGTACTGATCGAGACGCTATGCTAAACGCGGATTCCACGTCACCAGAGTTTAAAGGTAACCAAACGGGACTGACCCTCGAACTCGACACTCTCGAATATAATACCGTCTATTATTGGCAAGTTAATGAGCGTAATAGTGATATGACGTTAACAAACGGTGACCTCTGGAGCTTCAGGACAATCCCTGAAACACCGATAACCGATCCGAATCTTGTCGGCTGGTGGAAACTGGACGACGAAGAAGGTAAAATCGCGCTTGACTGGTCCGGCTATGGAAATAACGGCTCGATCGTGGGAGAACCGGAATGGATCATCGGTCAATTCGAAGGAGCACTGGCTCTCGATGGTATTAACGATTGCATAGATATCGGAAATCCACCGAGCCTTGATATAAACGACGTCATCACTGTCATGGCGTGGGTAAAAATGGAAGAAGCCGGTAACGGTGCAAACCAATCCTTCGTTACAAAGGGCAACGACAGTTACGGATTAAGGCATGCTGCATCAAACAATATTCAATTTCGACTAAATGAAACTATTTATGTTGACACACCCGTAGATAATTCATTCAACAGTGTATGGCACCATGTGGTCGGAACCTGTGACGGAAGCCAGCTACAAATATATATCGATGGCGTATTGAAGAATACAACAGGTGAATCGGGTACCGTCCCGAACAGTATTTACAACGTCAATATCGGCAGAGAATCTGTCGGAAATAGATTCCTTTACTTTGGCGCCATAGACGATGTTCAAATCTACAACCGTGTTTTAACCCTCGAGGAGATCCAGGGTGCCGTCAGAGGTAATCCGCTTCTTGCCTGGAATCCTGGTCCCGGCAACGGAGCACTTCTTGATTTAATCGCCTTTGACGGGCTGAGCTGGTCACCGGGAGACGCAGCGGTTGAGCATGATGTATATTTTGGAACCGATAAAGAAAGTGTTGCTAATGCCGATACATCAACTGCGGACATATACCTTGGTCGCCAACAGGGTACTACCATAGGGATAAACGAAGGCGTTCAGGCAAACCAGACTTACTTCTGGCGAATCGATGAAATCAATAACGATGCGGCGGTAATCAAAGGTGGAATCTGGACCTTTACGATTGCCGACTATCTCATCGTCGATGATTTCGAGTCATACAACGACCTTAATACAGATGAGGAAGGAAACAAAAGGATTTACCTGATATGGCTCGATGGATTCGATAATCCAACAACAAACGGCTCAACAATGGGATATCCGGAGCCTGACTTTGCCGAAGGCGAACATTTTGTAGAAACCGCGATTGTTCACGGAGGTGGTCAATCTGCACCGATATTTTACAATAATACTACGGCAGGCTATTCCGAGGTAACCGCTAATACAAGCGACCTGCCGATTGGTACGGATTGGACCGTTGGCTCTCCGGATACTTTGTCATTGTGGATTTACGGCGATCCGAACAATTCCACCACGGAGCAGATGTATGTGAAGGTAAATAACGTTAAAGTAGTCTATGAAGGTGACCTGACTGTTGCCGAATGGCAGCAATGGACTATAGATTTAGCGACTCTTGGTGTGAATCTTAATAACGTAACGACATTGAGCATCGGTTTCGAAAAGACCGGCACTACCGGTGGCACCGGTATGGTCTTTATCGATGATATAAGGTTGCTTCTTCCGGCCGATGAGTAGGACATACTTGAACAACAAATTAGGATTCGAATAAACCGAAAGATAAACGAGTGCCTAAAGTGACTAAAGTTGAAAGTGTCTGAAATTAAAACACGATTCACTTTAGCTCACTTTAGGCATTTAACATTTTTTCGGGATTATTTTGCTTCTATTAATTCAATACCTTTGCCGGTTCCCAGATTTCCGGAATATTTCCTGTCTTTCGGATTGTTCCAGTGCTCGTGCACACCGAGACTCTCAAGAACGGTCCCGTCTCCTTCGGGATCATATTTCGTTCCAGACGGCGGATTATTCGCCATCGCAGCCTCGTGCAGATAATTGTCGGGATTACCGGTGACATGAGTCGCTCGCGGTTCGGACCTCAGGATGTCCAGCCCGATCGAATCAATAGCCACAGGGTCCTGCGAAACAAGTATGCTGGAGGCCCAGTCGTTACCGAGAGATTCGAAACGAAATACCTGTCCTTCGTTAAATAACGCCGTGTACATTCCGTCTATCATGTATAGTATTGTTTTGCCGCCCAGATGTTCATGGCCTATCAGGTCAACCAGATTATTGTAAGTGCCCATAGGATTTCCTGCGGAACTGGAACGATGCAGCGGTCGAGGTGTCCAGCCGTTGTTCGGGAAATATGTCGAGCCGTAATGGTTCTTCGCGGTCAGGGTGATACCGCATATATTATGTGCTCGCAATAGTGCAAGATTAATCATGTATTTCGCCCCGGTGACACATTTCGGTAAAAACGCAGCCGGCAGGTTAGGTTGTGCAAACCTGATGGGATTATCCTGATCTACGACAGGAGCGGCCCGTCCTTCAGGAGTGGGCTGGATTCCCACTACGAACCTGACAGCCTGGAAGTTTTTATCAGGATTGCCCCTGATTTTGTTAAAAATAGGGTCGCCAATGTTCCGCCTGTCCGTTGCGTCATAAATTGTGATATCTTCGCCGGGGATACCTGCATTAACAATCAATTGAACCATAAGCGAATATATGACCTGGGGACTGTGTACACCCGCTCCGCTGCGCCAACGGTCCGAGCGGTCCTGATTGGAATTAATTTTGATGACGATTTTTTCACCCTTGCTATAACCGGCATCCCCGGAACCTTTTGTCCTGTTGAAGTGCTTAAAAAGGGCCTCCCACGCGAGTGAGTCACTCGACTGACCGGTCAGTTGTCGTATGGATTTCGATATCATTGCATCAACCTTACTCTGGTCTGTATTATCGTCGTCCCACCAGTTACCGTTCTGCTGGTCCCAGCTTGTCGCATCGGGATCGCGAATCCATACGACCCTGCCGGGATAAATGCCCTTTGCCACACCCATCGGATTGTTCGCCGGCTCTGACGGTGAAAATGCCGCTTCTGCCGGATTATTGCTTGTCAGGCTAAACGAGCCCCATATAACCAGTACGGAAAAAACTATCAAAATACCGGCCATTAAATACCGGGATTTTTTCAACAACAATTTCGCCCTGCGATATAGAAAGGCCGAGCCGACTATTCCGGCCATCCATGCTATAAAACCGCCCGCTAAAGGTGCTGCCAACCTCTGGCAGGGATACGTCGCACGCGAGGGCTTGGGGATTACACGAACCAGAAACCAGATAAGTGACACAAGTCCAATTAGGGGTAATATCCATTTTAGCCACAGGTGACTATTACACCATGTCCTGAATTTGTTGATCCTACTATGATGCTTGCAGCTATTATGTTGATGCGGTTGATTATTTTTCGAATAATGATTTTCCGATGTCTGTTTCCCCGCCTCGTGTACCATTTAATGCACCTCCAAAATCTATCTAAATCCGCCCCATAGGCACTCTTGGTATCATAAGGAATAACTTTTTAATGCAAAAATGTTTTCTCGAACTACATCCTTTAAGGATGCCCCTCCAAGATTCCCCGAACAATTTAATTATGCCGTCGATTTACTTATACCTTCGTATTGCATGATCTAAAATAGTGTCAATGAACTGTTCGTAGGACAAGCCACTTTTTTCGGCTGCTTCCGCAACTTCCTCGCCGTATGCAAGATCGGGATTCGGATTCGCTTCGAGAATCACAACCTTATTGTCATCGGTCAGCCTAAGATCAATTCGGCCGTAATCCTGTATATGAAGTACACGATAGACCTTCTTGCATATATGACTGATATTCTTTACGATTACCGGATCAAGCTCGGCGTATTCGAACCTTATATTCCACTTTTTCCTGTATTCGGCATTCCATTTCACACGATATGTGGCCAGTTGTGGGCCTTCCTTGTTATCGAAGTCAAAAAGACATTCCCGGATCGGTAGCACGACTAATTTTTTATTGCCCATAATACTGACATACAGTTCCCGTCCCTTAATGTATTCTTCGGCAATTGCGGGCTGCTCCCAACGCTCGTGCATATAACGGACACGTTCGGCCAATTCCGTATTGTCATTTACTAAAGAAGCGTTTGATATACCTTCGGAGCCGTCTTCCAGCGCCGGCTTTACAACCAGCGGGTACCGGATTGTTTTGGCAACGCGAAATTTTCGGCCGTGAGGCAGTGAGAAAAAATTCGGAACGCGAATCTTATGCAAACTCAGCAGCTCCTTGCACAACCGCTTGTCTCTGCACAACAACAATCCCATCGCCCCTGTACCGGTAAACGGAATCTGTAACATTTCCAGAAGTCCGGCTATATTCTTATCGAATCGACGGTCTCCGTTGAAAGATTCGGTCAGGTTGAATACTAAATCGGGATTCTGCTCGGCCAGGGTTCCGACAATAGTCTCAATATCATTGACCGCCCCGAGTACCGAGACCTGATAACCCAAATCCCGCAGCGCTTCGATGACATGATATTCAGTTGTGGGAACATCAGGAAAAATCTCGAAATTGGGATCATTATCCTTGATTTCCGTGGCATCGACCAAAACTGTTATTTTCAATTTTCGACTCATTAACGTGTATGCCTCCCGACAATTCTTAGTGTATTGCTTGCAATAGCCGTTAGAAAAGCCGTAATACCTATTATGTCATCCGTCTGACTCGGTTTCGCATAAAGATTAAGTGCATCGCAACGAAAGATTAAAGTATTGACTAATTGATGGATATCGTGCTTTCGATGACCGGTCCATCGGGCCACACTATCGACAAAAGTCCGTCGATGGTGACGCAGAATCCACGATGCCTTATGATTGGCAGGCGCGATTTGTTTTGAGGAAAACATACTAATAAGACTATCGTCGTAAAAACCCTGGAACTCGCTGCCAAGCGCTTTTCGTTTACGTTCGTAATGAGCGGCGAGTGTCGAAGTCATACGAGATGCGGACCAAGGCGGCTGGTCCTGAACTGTTTTTATCGGCGCCATTATCGAAATGCGCTTCATCAAACCATCCACATACCATAGCTTCCTGATTACGGGCCAGTTTCGATACTTCTGCTGCCAGTTACTATTCGGGGCCAGCCAGACGGCAAATGTCTCGGCGAAATCTTCATCGGGATGTGACTGGGCGTAATTGTCTTGGAGGTTGATGACAAAACGCCGGGAATAAGGCCAATAGTAATAAGAATCCGAATACTTAGCGGAGAATGGTCCGAACAATTCCCGCCACCTGGTCTTTTTGTACAATTCGTAAGCATAATTCAAAGCATGACCGCACTCGTGACGCAAAAGTTTCATACAGGAATCTTCCGTCCCGCCTTCCACCTCGTACATCATTTTCAGCTCGATATTTTTCAACCGTGGATGGGCGAGGTAAAAGGGTATCCCGATAATAGGAATCTTGTCGGGACATAGCCATTCATCCGTAAGATAGCATGTCGGATGAAAATCAATCCCTTTTGCATCCAGCTCCTCGAATAACCTCTCTATCAATGGCTGGAGTTCGGAGCCTTGAATCTGTATTCCAAAATCGCGAACGCGCATCTGGAGGATATCCTCATCCGGCAGTTTTTCCCAATCTTTTATTTTAACAATTTTCGCCATAGGCTTTTATGGCCCACAGGGGTAATAAACTTTACAACCGCGAATTTACCACTCTATTAAAGATTTTAAGCAATATTAACAAAATAATCTCGCACAGACAAGTATTAGTACCCGAATAAAAAAACTGTTTCCTCTCGCTCCTCCACCCAAAAAGCCCCCTGATATATATTGTTGCGAAAAACCGTCTATTATCACCGATATGTTCGTTCATTCTATCACATGGATGTTCTTCTTTTTACACATTTGTTTGAGTATTTTCGGCCAGACCGTCGCACTAACCTCTCCTATATGGGCCTTTTTCAATAACAGCATAAACGTTCGGGACTGACCTATACCGCCACCTATGCTGAGCGGTATCTCATTATTGACAATTGCCTGATGATAGGGAAATTCAAGCATATTTAACAGGCCCGAAAGCTCCAGCTGCTCGACGAGGGTATCGGAGTTAACACGAATACCCATCGACGTCAACTCATGACGACGTTTTGTTACCGGATTCCAGACAAGAATATCACCGTTCAGGCCGTGCATAGGCCGACCGTCGGCAGATTGAGTTGGAGTCACCCAGTCATCGTAATCTGCCGCACGCATTTCGTGTGGATAACCATCTTCGAGCACCCAGCCGATACCAATTATAAAAACCGCCGGATATTCCTGCAGTATCATTGTCTCTCGCTGCTTTCGAGGCAAGTCGGGGAACTTTTCCAGTATCTCCTCGGCGTGCAGGAAGGTTAATTCATCCGGCAGATCGGGATATTCATCGTTTTTCAATTGGGGAAAAAGCTCCTGGACATGGATTTCGGCGCATTTAAGAACCTTCCATATTTTCCGTACGACTTCGCGAAGAAAATCGAGATTTCGCTGCCCGGCGGTAATGGCCAGCTCCCAGTCCCACTGGTCCACATAGGCACTATGGTCATGGTCGAGAAAATAGTCTTTCCGTACGGCACGCATATCGGTTAATAGTCCCTCGCCTATGTTCATTCCGAATTGCTTGAGAGCCATGCGTTTCCACTTTGTGGCGGCCTGGACGACTTGAGCATCAATTGGATTCTTGTCTCTATCGTTCGAGATATGAAACTGGATCGGAGTTCGTGAACCGTCACGATCGAGCATGTCATTGACACCGCTTTCGACATCTACAATTAAAGGAACTGTCACACGGATTAGGTTCAGTTCGTTACATAAGTTTTGCTCGATGTAATCCTTGACGGCATAAATGGCAATCTGAGTTTCCTTCGGTGACAACAGGGAGCTATAATTCTGTGGTAGAATTTTATCCAGCTCGTTGTAGTCGCCGATACCGGGACC
>CAYVXS010000064.1:0-10734 GCA_964454885.1 uncultured Pirellulales bacterium | reverse complement strand
TTCGGATGTATCACATCGACCAGCCAGGCCGTCATTGCACCATCGACCTCGAGATCTGCTGTTGTCACTTCGTTGCCCTTTTTGTCATAGGCGACAACGATTTTGGCGATTCGCCGGCGCAGGTCTTTCAGACTTTTCGCGACGGACAGAATCGCCATCACCTCGCTCGATGCGGTCATTTGAAAGCCCGAGTCCATCTCGTAGCCGTCCATTTTCCCGCCCTGTCCTATCCTTATATTTCTCAGTGCCTGGGCGCAGAAATCCATCGCCCATTTCATCTCGATACGTTCGGGATCGATATCTATTCGTGTGAGGTTGCTTTTGGCCAGTCTGGCGTCGTCGTAGTTTCTCTCGTGCTGCATACGCGAAGTCAGCGCGACCATAGCAAGATTGTGGGCATTGGTAATAAAATCGATATCACCCGTCAGGCGTATGGAAAGCGGTGTCAGGGGTATGCACTGTGCCAGGCCCCCACCGGCGGCCGAACCTTTGATGTTGAAAGTCGGTCCGCTGCTCGGCTGGCGGATTGCTCCGATGGCCCTCTTATTGAGTTTGCCTAATCCTTCGATCAGACCGATCGTCGTGGTTGTCTTGCCTTCACCCAACGGTGTCGGCGTGATAGCTGTCACATCGATGTACTTCGATCTCGGTTGCTCTGCCAGGCGGGAAAGGACTTTCAGGTAATCTACCTTGGCCAGGTTCCGGCCCATGGGAAGCAGCTCCCCGTCCTGCAGGCCCAGCTCTTCGCCTAACTGGACGATGGGTTTCATCACTTCCTCGGCGGCTTCGGCAATCTGCCAGTCTTTGTTCTTTGTCGGGTCAAGTTTCATCATTTACTTTTATCGTTTCCGGTTAGAACACGTTGTTCCCAAACGGCGATTTATCCTCCAAAAATTAGTTTGTTTTTGAACAAATTTCACTGTTCAAGGTTATAAATTCACTCTGCCCAGATTAATAATATTAACCTTTCGTTCAAAAAATGAGTTAAATACGTTCTCTCCGGTGACTTCCGGAGAAGTTTAATTCTCATTTTCTTAATAAATACCTACAGCCAACTAATTATAAACCTCTTATGGTATAGGATTTGCCCTAATATTTCAACCTCATTTAGTAAACATTGTTTGATATGAGTATTAAGAGGATTTCATCGTTACAAAAAAATATGCATGCAGATTATGGAAATTGTGTCGGCTCCGGGTATCGAGCTTTTAGCTGTGTCCTGCCGGGTATATTTATGGATATCTTCGCCGGGGAGATTAATTTATATTTGCCGAGTCCATCGGTATGGCTACTTTCTGGCGAACGCCCGAGGTCGGCAGTGCGAAGCAGGTAATGTTTCCTATGCCTTTCTTGGGGTGTTCGGTCCATATTCGCCCGCCGTGCATCTCAACCAATTCTTTAGCTATCCGGATGCCAAGAGCAATATCCTCCCTACTGGTGCGGAACTGTTCCTTGATCCAGTCGGAGTTGTTGATGAGGGTATGTATCTGGTTGGGTCCGAGAGTCGGTCCGCTGTCATGTATTTCCACTATAAGTTCGCTTTCGCCGTCTCTGATGTGAATGTCCACATGACTGTTTGGGTGCGAGAGCTTAATCGCCCGGTGGAGAAGGTTACTTAGGACCTGGGCCATCCTGTCATAGTCGGCGTTAACAAGAGGCTTGGAGCCCGGATTGTTGTTGCGAATCTCGATATTTTTTTCCGAAGCGTATGGCGCTAGGGCTTCGGCAACCTGTGAGACCAGCGTGGAGAACTTGAATTGCGACCGCTGGAGATCGATTTTATCAGCGTTGATTTTTGATACATCGAGGTAATCATGTATGATTGTCGTCGCACGGTCGATATTTCCGTCGGCCAAAAGTTTTTGGATGGTCTCCGCAACAAGGACGGCAACGTCATTGTGAAGCTGGTTTCTCTTTTTGAATTTCAGACTCGTGGTTCGCAGCTCGTCCTCGACAAGAATACGTTCGGAAATGTCACGTGCTACGCCGACAATCGCCACGTCGTTTCTGTTCGAATCTTTAATAGTTGACCTGGATAACGAGACCGGGAATATGCTGTCGTCTTTGCGTCTGTGATAAAATCCGACTTCCCAGCTGCTTCCGAACGAGCGGGTCTGAAATACACTTCTGGTATTTTCCCCCTGGTTTTTTTGTATCCAGAGAACGCTGCTGTTTTTTCCGACGATTTCTTCTTCGATGTACCCGTATGTTTTGCAGAACGCTTTGTTCACGAAGATAATTATGCCTTTCATATCGGTGATATAGACACTGTCCTCGGTACTCATCACGGCTCCCGAGAGCAACTGGAGTTTCTTTTCCATCTGTTTGTGGTTGATTGCGTTTTCTACCGTTATCGGGATCGCCTTGAGGTAGTTTTGATCCACGTCTTTTATCAGATAATCATAAGCACCGGCCTTCCATGCCTTGACCGCCGTTTCTTCGTCTCCGGCGCCGGTGACGACAATGATCGGCATGTTTTTGGCCAGCTCGAGGATGTCGAACGCAGTGCCGTCCCCGAGGTCGTGGTCCGAAATAACGATATCGAATTTCTCAGAACCCAGGATTCGTCTGGCTTCTGAAACGGACCCGGCAATAACACAATCGTAAGGGATGGAATTGGCTTCCACGAATCGCTGGAACATTCGTTGTTCGATCTGGTTGTCTTCGATTAGCAGAACTTTATATCTTATATTTTCCATATAATTATTCTCCGTTCGGCGGTTGCTCGCATAGAGTCCAGTATCTGCCGATTGCACTGAGTGTATTCTTGGACTTTTCGTAATCCTGGGATTTTACCATATACCCGGCGGCCCCGAGTTCGAAGCTTTTGTTAATATCTTCGCGTGCATTGGACGTCGAGTGGATAACAACGGGGATTTTTTTCAGCTTGTCGTCCGCTTTGATTATAGTAAGAAATTCCTGGCCGTTCATATTCGGCATGTTCAGATCCAGCAGGATCAAACACGGTTTTCTATTGTCCTTGTTTCTGAGGTACGTCAGAGCTTCCTCGCCGTTGCGTGTCGGAATCAGTCGAGTCTTCTCGTTCAGGTCCGTCAGCGCACGTTCCACGGTTATCTTATCTACCTCGTCATCTTCAACAAGCAGTATTGGTTTGTAGTGTATCATGTTTTGTTTCCTGTTCCTGTTTTGGTAATGTGAAAAAGAATGTGCTTCCCTGGCCGACCACGGATTCGACCCAGATTCTGCCGCCATATAAATCCACGATTTTTTTAGCTACTGTGAGCCCGACGCCGGTACCTTCGAACTCTTCTTTTACCGAAAGGGCCTGGAACATTTTAAAAATCCTGTCGTGATGCTTTTCCTCGATTCCCGGGCCGTTGTCGGTGATGCTGAATTTCCAGAAGTCGCCCTCTTCGGTAACTCCTATTTTTATCCTGCCCTGGGGTTTATCCATGTATTTTATGGCATTGACCAGCAGGTTCTGGAATAATTGCATCATGTGGGTTTCCTGGCACCGAAAGGCGGGGAGTTTATTCTCGACGGTCACTTCTATATTTTCCGGCGGAGCGATCATGCTAATGATCTCCCGGATAAACTTATCCAGATCGACCGCAACCTTTCCCTCGTCAACCCGACCGACCCTCGAGTATTGAAGGACGCCGTCAATCAGGTTGTACATCCGCTCGACTCTGCCTAAAAGCAGGTGCATCTGTTCGTTGGCTTTCTCATCGAATTTGTCCTTGCAGTCTTCCAGTATCCAGTTGGCTAAGGTTTTGATACCGCGGAGAGGTGCCTTTAAATCGTGCGAAATAATGGAAGCGAAATCTTTGAGTTCCGTATTTACGTTATCCACTTTTTTAAGCAGTTCGGCCAGTCTCAGCTCGGCCTGTTCGCGTTCGACAATTTCCAGCTTGAGCCGATTGTTCGCTTCGGTCAACTTATCGGTCCGCTCTTTGACCATTTGTTCCAGCTCTTCCATTTTCATCTCGGCCTGCCGGGCAAGATTCCATTTTTCCGTTAAAGCTGCGGTGAGCTGTGCCACCTCGGCACTGTCGAACGGTTTTTTCAGAATTAAAAGATTGTCTGATTTTCCAAGACGTTCGGTTATATCTCCCCAGGAATAATCTGAATATGCCGTACAGATAACTACCTGAATCTTCTGATCAACCTGCCACATTTCCTCGATTGTTTTGAGACCGTCCCAGCCGGGCGGCATTCGCATGTCCACGAACGCCAGTTCGTAGGGTAGGTTCTCGGAACAGGCCTGCTGAACTTTTTCTACTCCTTCTTTTCCCTGAGAAGCGAAATCGAGCTCGAAGACGTTTTTCGTCCGGGATTCGCTTTTTGCATTGCCGAAAACCTCGTTCCTGAGCGCATCCAGAGCTTTACTTTCTTGTTCTTCGAGGAGAATGGTTTGAAAATCCTTGTGAATATTAGGATTGTCATCAATCACTAAAATGCGATGAACTATCGCTTTTTTCACATCATTCATGTCGTTGCCTCCTGTGTCTTGAATGGTAATTTTATAGTGAATATGGCTCCCTGGCCGATGCCGTCGCTATGGGCTTTAATTGAACCGTTCAATTCGTTCACAGACAAAGCCGTGCTGTGCAGTCCGAATCCATGGCCCTTTTTCTTGGTTGTGAAACCATGTTCGAATATTCGTGACATGTTCTCTTCCGGGATACCGATGCCGTTGTCACAGACTTCAATCTGGATATTGTCGTTACCGAGCTTTTTGACGGTAATTTTCAATGTCTTTTCGTCTTTGTCGCTTTTTGAAAGGGCATATATCCCGTTGCTGATCAGGTTTGTCAAAATCTGCAGGACCTTATGACGATCGAGCAAAATGGCCGGCAGGTTCGCAATTTCCCGCTTGACCTCCACATTGTTTCTCGATAGCGCCTCGGCGTTTATCTGAATCGCATCTTCGATAAGCTCCGCTATTGAGGTCGGTTCGATAAGACCTTTTGTTTTGCTGTATGATTGCTGAAGCTGGATTATATCGGCCACGTGCTGAACATGCTTGGTCAACGCTTCCAGTGCTTCGAGACAGCGCTGCTGTTCATCGACCAGCTCCTGCGATAGGTTGGCAAGGAACAAAGGTAGTTTCTTGCCTCGTTCCTCGTTCGTCATGAAATTTCCAAGATCATTCGAATGCTCTTCGAGCAGATTAACCGCGTCACCGAGATAAGAGGCTTTCGAATTACGGATCCTTTTCTGGATCGACTCGGCCGTGACACTGACGCTGTTGAGAACGTTGCCGACGTTATGCAGCACACCTGTCGCCACCTCGGCCATGCCGACCTTGCGCGCCGTCTCGAGCAGTTTTTCCTGCGCGGCCTTTAGCTTGGCTTCGGCGCGTTTTCGCTCCGTGATATCACGCGCAATTGCCATGATATATTCCTGTTTATCCTGGTTGGTGAGCTTCAAACTTGTTTCCACAAAGAACTTCGTGCCGTCCTTGCGCCTGTACAGGGCTTCTTTAACAATATCACCTTTTTCCCTCAGCTCCTGTATTTGCTGCTGCCAGGTCGAATCATCCGGCACTGATTCTTCTATATTCTTCATGGTGACTTTATTGAGAAATTCCTTTCGTGTGTAACCGAGGCTGTCGCAGGCCCTGTTGTTTACATCTATGAAGCGGCCCCATTTCGGCTCGACAGCAAAAATACAGTCGTTCGAACGCTCTATCAGATTCCTGAATAATCTCATCTTTTCTTCGGCCTTTTTGCGTTCGGCTATGCTGCCCAGCCATTCCGCTACCGCATTTAACAAATCATCTTCTTCCTTTAGTAAAGTTTCTTCGTCGTTTTCGATCTTGCCTCCGAGATGATATACTTCAATCACGCCTACGTCTTCCTCGTGTGCTCTGATCCCTGTATGCCGGCTTATTTCGCTTTTTTCGAAGTTGTCTGTTTTATAACGTACCCCGTCGAATGTCAGCCTTACACATGTACTTTCGGGATATCGGTATGCCTCACGAATCAAATGGACCGTTTCCTGGAATATCTGTTCCAGCGGTATTTCCTGGCGATTGACGATCTTGGACAATGCATATAAACAATTGAGATTTTTGAGATGCTGCTGCAGTTGTCTCTGATCCGGTGGTCGGTCGGCTATCTCTGTTTTGAGTTTTAGATTGGCGGCCTCCAGCTCTGCCGTTAGCTTCTGTACTTTTTCTTCGAGACGTTTGTGACGAGCTCTGAGGCCCTTGGCTTCGAGTTTGGCGTTCCTGACATACTCATTTTGTTCGAGAATATCGGAAATAAATTTGCTCTGGAAATATGTAAGAGCAATCGCCACCATGATCGAAATAATGGTGCAGTGAGTGATATTATTTGTGAATTTTTTCTGCATTAGCCAAAAAACTAACACTATGACTCCGACAAATACTAATGTCGATATAGCCATTTTAACTGTCTTCTTTATTTCCATTTTTCAGTTTCTTTTAATATTTTGTGTAAATTATTTTGTTTTATGTCACTTTTTGGTTCTATGTTGAATTCGCATGACCTGCCGCGTTTTTTTCCCACCTGGTTTTAAGCCTGGATGGATCGTCTTCGGTAGAGCAAATATGAAAACCGCAGAGTTTCTGTTTGCGCTCTGTAGCTGTTAGTATTAGCTCTTCATCCTCAACGACTACTACGGGGATACATTCACTCATGCAATTATCCTTCTTCCAGGCTCCTGCAGATGTTTCACCAGAGTAGTTAATACACTGAACGTCTGCAAAATATCTTTTCTATCCGCAATTTGTAATGTCCCATAAATCTATAGTCTAAGTTCTCTCTAAGCAAACGAGGTTATCGACAACTCTGGACGATGGATTTATTAAGAAGCGGCATTTTTTTATGTCAATATTACATACATGCGTTTGAAACACTTAGCTGCATATAGGAATTTCAACTCGATATTGACCATTGACTATTGAATATTAACCCTTTACTATTGAAGAGGACTTGGCAGGTACGACCGTGTATTCTGTATAGGAGCTATAATTATGATCGGGATAATAGGCGCCAAAACAATAAATGGCATAAACAATATAGGACGTTACGGCCGATTTCTCTGGCAATCGACGATTGTATCTTTTACCAGTTGTCTGGACAAACTCTCGTATCCTTTAATATGGACCCAGATGTATATCATCGGCGTGCGCAGTGTTCCCGTCGTTATGATAACAGGTGCGTTTGTGGGAATGACTTTGGCAGTCCAGGCATACGATCAGCTTGCCGGTATGGGTCTTGAAGAACATTTGGGTGTCCTGATAAATATCTCGGTTGTTAAGGAATTGGGGCCGGTGCTTGCTGCGGTCATGTTGGCCGGCCGTGTCGGAGGAGCTTTGACCGCCGAGCTGGGAACGATGAATGTTACCGAACAAATAGATGCGGTCAGAAGCATGGGGACCGACCCGATTCGATATCTGGTCGCACCGAGGATACTGGCCTGCCTGCTGCTCACACCGTTCCTGATTATATTTGCGGTTTTGATGGGCATTATCGGCGGGTATTTTGTCAGCGTTGTTCAATTAGGTATTAACAGCCGGGCTTACTGGAGTTTCAGTGCTTCGGGTGTGGAATTGTGGGATGTCTCTATCGGAGTTGTAAAAGGTTTCTTTTTCGGCGTGGCAATCGCCGCAATCAGCTGCTATAAGGGTTTTACATGCAAAGAAGGCGCTCAGGGTGTCGGGCAGGCGTGTACCGAGGCGTTTGTAGCCAGTTTCATTTCCATCCTGGCCCTGGATTTTGCACTGGCGGTGACATTCAAATCGATTTACAATACGTTTTGGCCGATTAGATCTCTGGTATGAGACTAAACGGGCGGTTATAAAACCGGGATTTTTTCGAGTTTCGATTGTATCAGAGTAGAAAAGTGATAGGAAAAAGCAGGAAAAATCAGGATTCTCAGGCCAATCATAACGCCATTCTTGAAGTCAGGAACCTGAATAAAAAGTTCGGCTCCAAGCTTGTGCTGGATAATATTTCTCTGTCTATTGAAAAGGGCAAGACCACCGTTGTGATCGGGGCCAGCGGATGCGGGAAAACGGTTTTCATTAAACATTTGATTGTCCTGCTGAGACCGAGCTCAGGGGAGGTTTATTTCGATAACAAGAGAATCGATAATCTCGAAGAGAAGGAATTGAATAAGATACGTACCCATTACGGTTTCCTTTTCCAGGGCGGGGCGCTTTTTGATAGTCTCAGCGTCAGCGAAAATATCATATTTCCGATCAGGCAGCACTTTAAAGATCCGGACTGGAGACAGGTCGAGGAGCTTGTAAAGTCGAAGCTTGCTATGGTCGGGCTCGACGGTTTTCAAAATTATTATCCTGCGGACCTTTCCGGGGGACAACGCAAGAGGGTCGCTTTGGCAAGGGCTATCGCCCTGAATCCGGAAATCATTTTATACGATGAGCCGACGACCGGACTGGACCCTATTCGTTCGGATATCATCAACGAGCTTATTCTGAAGCTGCAAAGAGAGCTTGGTGTGACGACAATTGCCGTTACGCATAATATGGCCAGCGCCTACAAGGTCGCGGACCGGATTATTATGCTGCACAACGGCAAGATTATCGCCGACGGAGATGCCGAGCATATTCGCAACCATCCTCATCCCGTCGTGCAACAGTTCATTAACGGACAGGTTGGTGAGGACGACCTTGCAGTTCTGCGGACCAAGAGTACCATTTCTCAGGCACAGTTCCTGCCCCGTGATTTCGAGTAAAATAAGTAAAGTTCATACATCTCACGAACCGGTTTATAATTATAATCATAAAAGTTTAATTCGAAAATGAACAATACTCCCGAACAAATTGCCTCCGAGTTATCGCAAATTATCAGCGGCGATGTTTTTGCAGACATACTGCACAGAGCGGCTTACAGCACCGATGCGAGTATTTATCGTATAGTGCCGCAATGCGTTATTATGCCGCGCGATGCAGGTGATATAGCTGCGGTCGTCAGGTATGCCTGTACGCAAAAGATACCGGTTGTCGCCCGCGGGGCAGGAAGCGGTCTGGCCGGTGAGTCGCTCGGCAGCGGTATAGTCTTCGATATGACCCGGTATATGAACAGGATACTCGGTACGCAGGACCAGGGCCGAACTGTCACTTGTGAGCCGGGGGTCGTCCTGGACGATTTGAACAAATATCTCGCTCAGTTCGGCAGAAAAATCGGGCCTGATCCTTCCAGCGCCAACCGGGCGGTCGTCGGGGCCTGTATAGCAAATAATTCGACCGGCGCTCACTGGCTCCAGTATGGTTACATCGGCGACTATGTAGAGAGTATCGAGGCTGTTCTGGCCGACGGCGGTATTGGCGAATTCAAAAATGATTTCGACCCGAAACATTCCCCGGATGATGAAGTTGCCCGTATTGCGTTGGAGTGTCTCTCGGTACTTTCCGACAAACAGGACCTCATCGCAAACGCCCTACCGGAATCCCGCCGGAATCGCAGCGGCTATTCGATAGCGGGAATTTGCCGCGACGGTAAAATCGATTTGGCCCGGCTGCTCGCAGGCTCGGAGGGGACATTGGCGATTTTCACAAAGTTGACACTGCGAACCGTACCTGTCCCGGCGGCGAAAGCTTTGCTGCAGCTCGAATTCGACTCTCTGGAGAAAATGGCCCAGGCAGTGCCGATTATCGTTGCCGACGGCGCTTCTGCGTGTGAGCTGATGGATAAAACTCTGATTGATATGGCGATAAATGCTTTTCCCGAGTACAGTGACATTCTGCCTGCCGGTGCCGCTGCGGCTTTGCTGGTCGAACACGTCGGTGATACGTCGGAGCAGGTCAAAGAGAGAATCGAAAAGACCGATTCGGCCGTCGGAAAATTAGCGAGCGGACGAACCGGCTATTTTGACCCGGCTAAACAGGCGCGATTGTGGAAGTCACGCAAGGACGCAGGCCCCCTGCTGTACCGGAAACGACGCAGAGAGCACCCTGCCGAATTTATGGAAGACGTTTCCGTCGACCATCACAAGCTCGGTGACTACATTGCGGGCCTGCAGGAAATCGGTGAGCGATACAATGTCACCATGTCGTTTTTCGGCCATGCCGGTGACAGTGAGCTGCATCTGCGTCCTTTCCTGGATTTGACCGAGCCTGCCGAGCGGGAAAAAATGCAGGCGATTGCGAAGGATGTTTTCTCGCTTGCCCTGTCACTTGGCGGCTCCATCAGCGGCGAACACGCCGTCGGTCTGGCCCGGGCCGCTTTTATCCGGCAGCAGTACGGCGACGAATATTACGAGCTGCTGTGTAAAATCAAAAAGATATTCGATCCCGACGGCCTGTTCAATCCCGGCAAAATCCTCAATGACGACCCCGACATAATGGTAAAGAACCTTCGGCGGCAAAATAAAGTCCTGCCCGAACGGACGAAAAGCGATTTACTTTTCGAGACGGACGAGCTTGAGCTGGAAATCGAACAATGCTACGGCTGCGGTCTTTGCCTGAGCAGGGAATCCGATTTACGGATGTGTCCCGTGTTTCGAGCAATGGGTGAGGAATTAGGCAGTTCAAGGGCCAAAGCCAATATCCTCCAGTTCTGGGCCACCGGTCAACTGGACGATAAGCAATTCGATTCGGCTCAGTTCAGGAAGTTCCTGGATTTGTGCGTGAACTGCAAGGCGTGCAGCCTGCAATGTCCCTCGGGGGTGGATATCTCCAAGTTGATGTCCGCCGCCAGGGCGCGTTATGTCGGTCGAAAAGGCCTTCGCCTGCCCGAGCGTGTGCTCAGTAACAATCGATACCTGAGCATGTTGGGC
>CAYVXS010000063.1:0-10743 GCA_964454885.1 uncultured Pirellulales bacterium | reverse complement strand
CAGAAGTAGAAAAGGCTGTTATCCTATCTGGCCGGTGTTCTGTGTGGGTTGGCCGGCGATATTCAGCAGGACTCCTATTGCAGCAGCAGACAGCAGCATACTGGTTCCACCGGCACTTACGAACGGCAAAGGAATGCCTTTGGTCGGCAGTACGACTGTTACTACGCCGATATTGATGGCCGCCTGTATTGCAATTGTCAGAATAATCCCACTTGCCAGCAATCGCCCGAAACGGTCCCGGCAGCGCATAACAACGAGAATTCCCAATGCGACAAATATGATAAATAGGGCGATGATTACAACGTTTCCGGCGAAACCAAGCTCTTCTCCGATGATTGCGAAGATAAAGTCCGTCGTATCTTCCGGCACATGGCCGTATTTACAGATTCCCTGGCCTAATCCTTTGCCCAACAGTCCGCCCGAACCGAGTGCAATAAGTGACTGACTCGGCTGATAATTAATCGAATCGGTCCATTTTTCAGGATGCAAAAAGGCGGTGATTCGTATCAATCTGGCGGGAACCAGCCAGATCGCCACGAAAAACGCAGCTCCGGCAAGCGGCAAGGGTGGTAAAATATGCCATAATTTGACACCGCCGATAATCAGCATTAGAAAGGCCAGGAGCGATATAAGCGCCGCCGTGCCGAAATCTTCCACTATAATCAACCCCGCCACGGTGCCGACCAACAGGCAAAGAGGAACAAATCTCTTCCAGAACAACTTGATGTCGTTGCCAAACCTGTCACATGCGGCGGCAAGGAAAAAGATTGTCGACCATTTGGCCAATTCAGATGGCTGGAAACTGATGGATATCGGCCCAAGTGGAATTTTGACCCAGCGGTAGTGCTTATTTATCATGGGAAAAAATCCAGAGAAAACGGGATGGAATCGCTGAATTAACAACAAAACGAGCAAAATGATACTTAAGGCTAAAAGATAAACTATCGGATTCCGTAACAAGCCCTTTTCGAGGCTGAACCTGCGATAGTTAAAACATGAAGCGGCATACATGATCAGGCAGGCCAGAGGGAAAAACATAATTTGTCGCAGGCTGGTATAGTCGTAGAATCTCTTCAAATCAATATCGATGCCTATATTGGTGCCTGCCGAAAAGACAAAAACCGTGCCGATTGCCATCAGCAGCACGACAATCATCGCAATGGATTCGGCGACAGGATTATTTCTGACAATATGAATCATACAATTGTGTAATTCGTTGAGTTAAAAATAATGTGTCAAGCCAACTATATATTTATATTCGGCAAACATCGGCCTTTGACAGCAAAAAAATATGGCATCAAAAACGGAGGAAATTCGCTTTTTTTGAGTTTTACCCACTGCGGGATTGACAACATCTTCAGGAAGTGGTTATATTGCGGGCTCTTAGAGTTTCACGGGAGTGTAGCTCAGTTGGTAGAGCAACGGCCTTTTAAGCCGTAGGTCTTGGGTTCGAGTCCCAACACTCTCATTTCTGAGGGCTTTGCAGCATATCCGCCGCTTTATTCACAACAGGTACTTTTTCGAACAGTGAGATAAAATCGATATGCATTTGTGTTACCGGTTACAAAGTTAGAGCCTTTTATATATAGAAAGGGATACAAATGACAAAAACAATGAAATAAGGAAGAACAGGAGGCAAATAAAATGAGGCTGCTTAGAAGTATAAAAAACTGGTTTCATAAATTAATCGGCTCGGGAATCGGGTTTTCCGCCGGTATCGATTCGTATAAATGGGAAAGTAAAATCGAGATTATAAGCCGTTTCACGGGCGGGCATTAGTGTACCGGCTAACTGTAAAAAAAGAACATTCCCCGGTGGTTTCCATCGCATTTTTTCAATCAGGTCAACCCAGCCAATCTCAAACCAATAATCATTAAGAGACAATCAACACCAATTTAGTTTTAAGCCGCTTTTAGCTGTTCTCGTCATTCGATTCGGAAGCAAAGTTCAGAATATATTCACCTAAATTTACTCTCGTGGCATATACATATTTAGAGTATCATATCGTAAAATATCCGCCGGACCGGTCTGGGATTTTTCGGCAAAAGATTAACCATAAAAGAGGAGCCGACTCAAATGAGAAAATATCTCAAGAAAGCCCTTGGAGTGGTTCTGATTATCCTGGGTTTTCTTGCTTTAATAACTCCCTGTTCCCCGGGATCATGGTTGATTCTGGTCGGTTTGGAATTTCTGGGCCTGGGATTCCTGCTGGAAGACAGGTTGCCTGCTTTTCTTAAGGTTCGTTATAAAAGCAAATTCAAGAATAAATTGAAAAAATTTAAAACTAAAAACCCAAACGAAAAAAATTGATATTGTCAATATGTACGGACAAAGAGGTAGTTAATATCTTGAGCAGTCTGTTTTACAATCTCGGCAGGAAAGCAGGGCCGACGGTTCGCAGAGCCAGATGGATATGGCAGTCGGTGACCGGCAACGAAGCCGATGCAATTAAGGTGGAAAACCAGGTAGGTCGTGACCTTGTAAGAGAAATTCGAAAACAGCTGGAGTTTGATACCGACAAGAAGATCGCACAGATTTTAAACGAAACAGGTCCCAATCTCGCCGAATGTGTGGCTAAAAAGTTATGGACGTTCGATTTCGAGGCGGTGAAAAGCAATGAGCCGAACGCGTTCGCACTGCCGGGGGGATTCATTTTTGTGACCCGTTCGTTAGTGGAACTTTGTGACAGTGATCGGGACGAATTGGCATTTATACTTGCTCACGAGATGGCTCATGTAATTCGGGGACATGCGATAAAACGTATTGTAAGCACTTCCGCCGTCAACGTTGCTTCACGTGCCGTTCCGGTCCGAGGGCAGCTTTCGGCCTGGCTGAGAAAAGTGGGTATCCAGTTTCTCGAAAGTGCTTATTCCCAGGAGCTGGAATTTCAGGCTGACGAACTCGGAGTTCGTTTAGCCGATGCCGCCGGGTATAATCCTAATGCTTCTATAAAATTACTCGGGCGTTTGAATAAGCTGAGTCTCCCCGAGAATAAGCTTGCCACCGGTCATTATTTTTCCTCGCATCCGGCTTTTGAAATGCGCATAAGCAATATTAACCGGTTCCTGCAAAAGGCGGGAAAAAAACTATGAAACGGTGACACTTTCAGCGACCGGAGCGGCTATGACATCAGCCATGGTACTTTGATTAAGCTGCTTTTGCGAACTTAACAAGTCTGTCGGCGTAAACCGCTCCTTATCACCCAATTGACTGCGGACTTTCTCGATCCAGGAAATGAGAGCATTGACCACGTCCGGATCGAAATCGTATCCTGAGGAATTAACAATAATTTTGATAGCCTCGTCAAGAGACAATGATTGGTGGTAAGACCGTTCCGAGGTCAGAGCGTCGAGGGCATCCGCCACTGTTAATATTCGCGCGCCAATCGGTATCGAACCTTCCGACAGGCCGTCGGGGTATCCCCGGCCGTTCCATTTTTCATGATGACATCTTACAATGGCTACCTCCTGCTCCAAAAAGCTCATCTTCTCCAAAATGCGAACGGCTATGAGCGGATGCTGCTCAATAATGCCTCGCTCGTGCATTGTCAACCGGTTCGGTTTGGAAAGAATCGCATCGGGCACTCCAATTTTTCCTATATCATGTATCATGGCGGCACGACGGATTATTTCCATTTGTTTGGGAGGAATATCCATAGTCTGGGCAATACCCATAGAGTAGTACATGACATTTTCGGAATGCTTCCCGGCATACGGGTCTTTGGCTTCGAGGGCCTGGACCAATCCCCAGATGCTTTGTATAAACATTTTCTCCGCCTGCTCCGAGAGACCGGCAATACGTCTTTTGAGCCTTTTAATTTTCTCGATTTCTATATCACCGGCATTTTGAGCCTTCGACATGGATTTGTCCCAGAGCTTTACACAGTTTCGACCGGCATTTTTAGCTGCGTACAATGCCAGGTCGGCCCTGCGGATTATCTCGCTGGAAGCGTCTTTATTGTCCGGGATGCTTTGTGCTATCCCGCAACTGATTGTCATGGAGATATTCTCGGCCACAATTATCTTCTCGACTTCCATTCGAATTCTCTCCAAAAGCGTCACGGCGTCTTCGGCTTTGGTCTCCGGCATAATAATAACAAACTCGTCGCCGCCATATCGCCCAAGCACGTCCGGTGTTCTCTTTTGATTTTTCATACATGCGGCAAGCTCCTGCAGGGCATGGTCACCGGTGGCATGTCCAAGCACGTCGTTGATTGTCTTAAAATTGTCAAGATCTATGATGGCGACAGAAAATGAACGTTTGTATCTTTTTGCACGGGCCGCCTCGGCCTGAAGTCTGTCCTCGAGAAGTTTTCTCGAGCCGACCCCGGTCAGCGCATCTGTAAGAGATGTAAGCCTCGCATGTTGATAAAGACTGGCATTGGTCAGATGAGATGTCAGGATATCTTTTGTCAGCTTCGCTTTGTAACCGGTTAGCTCCCTACTGACGGTGCTCCAGTTTTTCAATCCGCACATACACAAATAGCCAGATAAATGATTATTCGTATCGGCCAGGGCATACTTGGGATCCATAAAAGTTCCCGTGGCCGTCTTGCCTAACAGAATCGGTGCGGCCGGTGAGCTTTGATGTTTGGTTTTATGATCGGAGATTGTCAGGGGAATAACCAATCGAGGGCCTTGTGCTCCCAGCTCACGACAGATATCAGGAATACTGTCATAGGTGAATTGTTCATCATCATGCTCACCATCCGTGGTTTTACCAGCCGATTGTTGACCGGCTGCGGGGGATAAGGACGAAACATAGGCTGAAGGAATTTGATATTTAAGACTGCTTTCGGGACAGGGACAATTATTATAGCTTAGAAGCTCGGCTCTTTCCGTGTCGGAACCTTTCTTGAACAAACAAAGCACACATTTATTGGCCTGAAACAGCTTCGGTACTTCTTTAGTGACTATATCGGCCGCCTCCTTAAGATCTATGCTTTTAAGACATTTTGAAAGCATTGCCACTTCTTTTGCCGCCGCACGGTCTTCGAGCAACTGCTGCTGCATCAGGTCTCGAACGGATAATATTCCCAGTATCTGGTCGTTTTCAACGATGGGTAAATGACGAATTTTGTTATTGGTCATAATCTCACGGGCTTTACTTGCCGGAGTACCGGGGGGGCACGAAACCACACGTGCCGTCATAATCTCGCCGACTATCGTTTTATCAATCGTATCCGAAGAAACCGCCAGCCTGTTCGCAATGTCCCTTTCCGTTACCAGGCCCACGAACTTTCCGTTTTTATCGTTAACGATAAGGCAGCCGATTTTTTCGCTAAGCATCTTTTCTGCCGCTGTTTTAATGTTCTCGTTTTCTCCAATAGTGATTACCTTCGAGGGTCTTTGAGAATTTTCTTTCATATTTCTGCCCTTTTGAACGTTTATTCAAAATTTCGGCTGATTTCCATTTACAGGAAATCTTTTAAGATTTTTTCGAATGCGAAGACATACGATGCCTCACAGAAAAAAACTATCGGCAATCGATAAAGCGAACTTAACGAGTGCATCGTCCGTACTGCATATCTCTATATGCCGGATTAGCTGTATATCATTTTTCTACAGCGGTTATGGAGTTCGTTTTTCGTTTATTCGAAGCCTTTTCCGACGTTAAGTTGTGGTTGTCTTGTGCCGATAATTGTCTTATGGATAAACAAGACCCGATAATTACGGCTTTTAGTCAGGAGGTCGATGACGAGCGGCTTGTCAACGCCGTTATCGATAAACATACGAACAGCGGACGCAGTATCATAAGCATACTCCAGGAAGAAAATATTCTCAGCGAGGAGCAAATAGCGAGGATAATCGCAGCAGGTAATAAGATAGAATTCATTAATCTGTCCCCCGATATGGTGGAATCGATAGCGGCCCACATGGTGACAGCACAGATCGCCAATCAACATAATCTGATTCCGATAAAAAAAACCGAGAATAAACTGCTCGTTGCGATGAGCGATCCTCTGGATCTCGTTGTCAGAGACCAGATAGAATTGAGGACGGGTTGTAAGGTAATTCCCTTAGCGGCCACACCGAGTGCTATCAGGGGGGCAATAAGACATCACTTCGATGTACGAAATGCCACCCGCCAGGCCATAGCTTCCATGCGGCTAAAGCACCGCGACGGGGAGGATGAATCGGACGGTGCCCAGTCCGCGAGAAAATCTTTCCTGGTTGCCGAAGATCCTGTCTCAAAACTTGTCTATTCGATAATTACCGGCGGTATAGACGCCAAAGCAAGCGACATACATATCGAGCCACAGGAACCTGATATGAGAATTCGCTATCGTGTTGACGGCCTGCTTCGTGACACGCTGGACGTGCCGGCTTCGGTCCAGCAGGAGGTGGTATCACATATCAAGATATTGTCTGATATGGATATATCGGAACGGCGTATCCCTCAGGACGGCCATATAGCGATCGAGCATAATAACCGCAGCTATGACCTGCGAGTATCGTCGCTGCCCGCCGTCGGGGGTGAAAAAATTGTAATCAGAATTCTCGATAAGAATGCGGACAGGTGGTCCCTCGATAAAATTGCGATTACACCCGAAAATAACTGGAAATTCAGGTCTTTGGTTAAGAATCCCTACGGCATGCTTTTACTCACAGGGCCTACCGGAAGCGGTAAGACGACTACTTTGTATGCGCTTTTGCAATTGCTCAATACGCCTGAAAAAAATATTGTTACAGTCGAAGATCCTGTCGAATATCGGCTCGAGGGTATTACACAGGTCCAGGTCAGGCCGTCCGCCGGAAGAACTTTTGCTACGGCTTTGCGCAGCATATTACGGCAGGACCCGGACATAGTTCTGGTCGGTGAAATTCGCGATTACGAGACCGCCGAAATAGCCGTTAGTGCCGCTTTAACCGGTCACCTGGTATTGAGCACACTTCATACTAACGATGCGGCCGGGGCTATTTCACGTCTGATTAATATAGGAATCCCCCCATTTCTAATTGCTTCGGCACTTCTTGGGGCAGTGGCCCAGAGGCTTATTCGAATGATATGTCCCAAATGCAAACAAACATATACCCCTTCGCCCGAAGAGATAGAGCTTTTGGATTCCCAGGACCAGGTTCCGGATTCTTCTCAGGAATCGAATACGGATAGTAAGGCATCGACTAAAGGTAATCGCAGAGGTAAGAAAAATAACAAAAAGGGTAAGGAGATTCTGTTGTATCGTGGGCGGGGTTGCGAAGACTGTTACAATTCCGGATACAGCGGACGAGGGGCAATATACGAAATTTTGTGTGTTTCAAGGGAAATCCGCAGCTTAATAACCAACGCCGACAGTGACGGAGCTATCAAACAGCAGGCAATTGCACAGGGCATGAAAACGCTGCGTCAGGACGGTATCGAGCAGGTCCTGGCCGGTGGTACTACACTCGACGAGCTGCTGCGGGTAGTTGATGTGAGGTCCGAGTAATGGCGGTCTATGAATACATTGCAAAAGATATAAACGGAAATAAATTTTCGGGCGTTTGCAGCGATATCGATAACGTTGCCTTGCTGCGTAACGACCTGGCAAAGATGGGTGATACCCTCCTTAAGGCCAAACGCAAAAAATCCGATTCATCGAAACGCTCGAGAATAACTCAGGATGAGATTGTGACTTTTACTTTCAAGCTGGCTGGGATGTGCTCCGCAGGATTGTCGATAACAGGATGCCTCGAAACGCTCGAAGAGCAGACTTTGAATCATTCCTTCAAGCAAATAATTTCGGACATCAGGCGAAGTATCTCAGCGGGAGCTACGTTAAAAGCCGCATTCGGAAAGTACAGAGAGATATTTTCCGATTTTTTTCTCGGTATGCTCGAGGCGGGACAGACCGGCGGTAAGCTTTCAGAGACGCTCGAAGCAAGTGCTATATATCTGGAAAAAAGATCAGACTTCCGGCATAAGGTTAAGTCCGCATTTGCATATCCCATTATTGTCGGCGTGATGTGTTTCGGAGTAATTAGCGCCCTGGTTATATTCGTTATTCCAGTATTCGCCAAATTATACAAGAAGATGCACGTGCCACTGCCGATGCCGACGCAGATACTGATTAGTGCGAGCGTTTTTGTCAGGGATTTCTGGCCTATAATACTGCTTTTATGTGCGGTTTTTGTTTTACTTTGGAGATTTTTGCGAAAGGACCAGCGTCTCAAAACCCGCTGGGACTTGTTCAAGCTGAATATGCCTTTCATGGCAAAATTCAACCGGTTGGTGGTGGCCACTCAATTTGTACGGACATTTGCTATGATGATTTCGGCCGGTGTCCCGCTGGTGAAGGCCCTGGAAGTTGCAAAAGAAGTCGTCGGCAATACACGTGTCTCTGAAATAACTACTCAATTGCAGCAATCCATACAGGCCGGCAATACCGTTGCGGGTTCTTTAGGGGGCTTTTCCATATTTCCGTCTCTGATTGTCCAGTTGGCCGCTTCCGGAGAAGAGGCGGGGAAGTTATCGGAGATGCTGAATAAAGGCGCCGATTTCCTCGACAAGGACATCGACCGGATGCTCAAAGCCATGCTTGTCAAGCTCGAACCCGCTTTGACGGCGATTATGGGACTAGTTATCGGTTTTATACTCATCAGTGTGTATTTACCGATGTTCGACTATATGAGTCACCTGGAATAAAATAAGAATCTTTCGGCAGTAGCTTTTAAGCGACCCCTTTTTTGTGCCGATAGCGTAATGTGCTTAATTGTTTAGATATGAGTGTAACAGAAATATTAATGTCCTTGAATGAAGGGGGTATTAAGAATGAATTCTAAAAGAGGTGTTACATTAGTAGAGTTGTTGATTGTGGTATTGATTTTGGGCGCGCTTGCTGCTATTGCAATTCCAAGACTGAGCCAGAGTGCCGACACAGCAAAAAAGAATGCCTGCAAGACAAACATCGACCTGATTAATTCTCAGATAGAGTTGTACGCGGCCGAGAACGACGGCACCTATCCGACTAATCTGACGACGATTACCAACTCAACGACGTATTTCCCGGACGGCCCGCCCCAGTGCCCGGTGGCAGATGCGAACTATCCGACTACGCTGGTAAATAACAGAGTTGACGATAGCTCTCACAACCACTAAGAAAATGACACTTATGTGTCATCCTGGATGACGTATTTGGATGTTTAAGGATGGCTGCGGTATTACCGCCGGTCATCCTTTTTCCTTATAATCTTCCCGGTGGCAAAGATGGCAGAAAAAAGAACCGCCTACAGTCTGGTCGAACTTGTTATTGTCGTTATTTTTCTCGGTGTTATTGCGGCAATCGCTGTGCCGAGACTGAATTTTTCCGCCATCACAAAACAAAAAGCCGACACTACTGCGTGGAAAATCGTAACCGACCTTCGCCGTACACGCAGCCTTGCCATTTCCAATGCGGCGGAAAATACCGCTGGTTTCGCACTGAATATGACAGGTTCGGCCCCATATTCGGGTTACCAGATCCAAAACCTAAATACTTCGACAGTTGTGGATTCGCATACAATCGATTCGAACATTAACTGTACCGGCTCAAGCCAGTTCAGATTCGGTCCGCTGGGCAATTTACTGACCGGCAGCGGTAACCAGCTCGTTGTCTCGGCTTCGGGGAAAACATTCACAATAACTTTGACTCCGGCTACAGGGACGGTAAAATGCACAGAAAACTAACCAACTTTTTCGCCTTTTTCGGGCCTGCCAAGAAGCGTGTAAAGCAAATCACCAAACGCAAAAATACCGGTTTGACTCTTACCGAGGTCGTAATCGCATCGGCTCTTTTGATTACTGCGATGGTTCCGATTCTTAAAGCTCTGACCAGCGCTAATTTAGGCACTGTTATTCTTGATCGGAAAACCAAAAGTCTCGTTCTTTCCCAGGGGAAGCTCGATGAATTAAAAGCACGTTCGATTTATCACTACAGTCAGTCTTTCGCCCAAAGCAATCTATCTCTCGACGGTCTGTACCTGTGTAATGTCGCCGACGAGGCGGCGGGCAGTAATCTCAGGAAAATAACAGTATCAGTCGGTTACGACTACAACGGTGACAATATCCTGGATTCGGATGAAATCGAAGTTACTCTGGCAACGTACATTGCAAAACGATGGGAATCGTAGGAATCTCAGATATAATCTTTAACGTTTGGGTACCCTAACATATTTATAGGACATCGTGATCCGATTTGAAAATTTCTACACTTGGCAGAAACTTATGTCCTATAAGAGCATGTCCTGTTAGTTAAAATGCGACATTTTTAACCCATTCACTGCTACCCCGTACTATCATAGATAATGACAAACTTCCGGTAACTACCCTTTTACTATATGCCGAAGAAATTAACACTGATTGCGTGAACTCTATGCGCTGGAAAAGATGAATTACAGAAATAAAAAAAAATTGTTTGATAAAAGATATCGCCCACTGAACTGTGGTTTGACCCTTATGGAAATGATAATAGCATTATCTATCATAACTGTTATTTTTGCAGCGATAATCCCGCTGTTCGGGCAAATAAGAGACAGTTGGGATTCCAAACAAGCTGCCGCTGAGACACTGCAAAACGGCAGAATCCTGATAGACCACATGACCCGCAATCTGGCAGAAGCCGTTAAGGTAACAGCAGTCAGCGAGACATCGGAAACTGATGGTTATATCGAATTTGAAAATAACGATTCTGAGACTATCAGATACGATGTCAACGGCACATCCAGCTACGTGGAATTTGGCCCTGTCGGAAGCCTTTCCGATTTGGCAGGACCGGTTAACCGGTTG
>CAYVXS010000062.1:0-10934 GCA_964454885.1 uncultured Pirellulales bacterium | reverse complement strand
AATACACAAATTATAACCTTTTGAAAGGATGGCCTTCATATTATCTAAATATGGAGTTTATGTGTTGTTTTTGCTTTCCCCAATTTTTCCTCTGTTATTCAGCATTCAATATTCGATATTCGTTATTCAATTCTTCGTGTATTTTACCCATAAACTGCCATAACGCAATCAAAATCCCCGTTTTTTCCCTGAAATCGCCCTTTTTGGGAAAACTCCTCCTGAATCCTTTTCAATCTCTAATATATGTATGTATAATCTTAAATCAATGTATTAGCGAGTTGTTCGGAATGGATGTAATTGGTCTGGCCGGACGCGATAAAAAGAGAAAGGAATCGAATATGAATACGAAATCTATATTAATCGTAACGTGCTTTGCCGTTTGTAATATTTTGTTCTACCTCCATGGATCTTGCATGGCAATGCCGATAGCGGAATCTCGTAAAACCCAGGAAATGCTGGTTCAGCAGGCACAACAGCAAATCAGTATGTTTCCGGAGGAAACTCTTAATATTCAAAGAAAAATTCTGATGGATACTCGAGAGCAGATAGAACAACCGTCTGTCCGGCCGACCTCGCCGCTTGTTGACGTCAGGGAACAGATAGATATTTTGTTATCGAAGGAAAAAGTCACACCGGAAGAAATTGACGCACTCCGCAAGGACCTGGAGAAAATCGCGAACGACAGGGATGCCGGAATAAATCGTTCGGAATATGAGTCTTTGAAGGAAAAACTCGATATGGCGTACGGCTTCGCAAAATCAATTGCGGATTTGAAGCAGTCTCAGACGAAGTTGTTGGAAAAGTTAAATAACAACTTCGATGCCGTTGCCGAGACCGGCGAAAAAGCCACTCTATGGAAGAAAATATTTTCAGGCGGTTTAACTATGTCCTTTATAGTGAATTTGGTTGCTGTCTTAGGCTTTATGATAAAACTTCCCGACGCAAGACAGGAAAGACAGTTAAAAGAGCTGATGATTATCGAAAAGAAGGCAAAACTCGAACAGGACGGTATCGACCCGAAAAAATATTTATCGAGGTTGTGAACACTGGTGATAGAATTAGTTTTTATTCAGCCTCATAAGCTCGTTTTACTTCTTCGGCGATTATTTTTATGCCCGAGGTAACAGTCTTTGCATCCTGGGAGTAGTTTATCCGGATACATTCGCTTTTATGCAACCAATTGTCTTTTAGTCCGGGGAAGAAATAATTGCCGGGAACGACCAGAACGCCTCTTTTTTTGAGCCTTTGATAAAGTTCCATGTCCGTAATCGGCAGCCCCGGGAACCACAGCCATAAAAAGAACGCTCCTTCGGGTTTGTGGACGTGAAAATCGATACCGTTCAGCTCTTTTATGACATGCTCTAAAGCAGCATTTGCTTTTTCCATGTAAAACGGCTTTATAATATCACGGCTTAGATTGATAATTTCGCCGGTTTCGAACAGATTTTTCGCAATCGTCGCTCCCATCCCGCCGGGAGCAAGACTCATCACGGCATTCGCCCTGGAAACCATCTCGATAACTTCTTCATTGGCGATAACAATTCCTGTGCGTACGGCCGGAAGGCCGAGTTTAGAGAGGCTCATGCAGTAGATAATATGCCTGTTCCATTTAGCTTTGGCATCGGTAAAGATAATATCCGGGAACGGCGTCCCGTAGGCGTTGTCGATAATCAAGGGGATATTGTTCGTCCCTGCAAGTTCGCCTAACTTTTTTATTTCTATATCTGTCAGGACATTACCTGTCGGGTTGGTGGGACGTGACACACATATAGCACCGATTTGCCCGGTGATATTTATCCTGTCGAAGTCGATGTGATATTTGTAAACATGATCATCCATGTGTTGTATTTTCGGTCTATTGGCTACGAAAATATCATCGGCCAGGCCGACGTCACAGTACCCGATATATTCCGGGGCCAACGGCAGCAGGATTTTTTTGTCGGTCCCGTCCTCGAAAGCACCGGCGAAAATATTGAAAAGGATGAAAAACGCCGTCTGGCTGCCGTTGGTCAGGGCGATATTTTTCGGTTCTATGTCCCAGCCGAGTTCTCGCCGCAGCAGTGTTGCAATCGAGACGATAAATTCGGGATTACCTGAGGGCGGATCGTAATTGCCGATGGCCCGCTCAAATTCGCCACCGTCCTGGAGGAGCTTTTCCATACTCGCCCGAAAGTATTTTTGCACCTGCGGAATGTGAGCGGGATTACCGCCGCCGAGCATGAGCATCTGTCGGTTCTGTGAAAGTGCGGTGCCCAGGTCTTCCATGAGCCGGCCGATTCCCGATTCTGTTGCTATTTTTTTCCCGAACAGGGATATTTTCATCATCTTCATACCTTTATAGTAACACCCGGTGTCAAGAAATACAGCCATCGGGCCAAAGTTGTTGTTTTCAGAATAGCTGAAGCCGCCCTGCTGTAAAGCTCCAACTGCCTGCGATAAAATTCCGCGCGTTTTTCTGCCTGGGTGGCGGAGATTTTGTCCGTCTTGAAATCAACAATCAAGAGACCTTTCGGTGTTTGAATTACAAGATCGATAATACCCTGAACAATAATCGTATCTCGTTGTTCATCGCCGGCGGGTATTGTAAAAGTGAAAGGCCATTCACGCATAACTTTATTGCCGGAATCGAAAATTAATTGTCCGAGATCGCTGTTGAAAAAAGCGACAATCGAATTCGTATTTATATTTTCCGCCGCGTCGGTGGTTATTGATTTATCCGCTAAAAGTTTGTCTATCGTTCGTGTCACCATTTTGTTATCGGGAGGTTCGGCTATATCGAGCCGGGAGATGACAAGATGCGTGGCCGTCCCGATTAATCTCGGTTCGGGGACCTTGGTGGATCCAGGTTCAGTAGTCAAAACTATCTGCGGTTGGCGGTCGAAAGCTTTCGAATAATCCGGCTTGAAATATTCATCGTTACGATGAGTCAATGCCGTAACGGATGTTTTTGCCGGTATTTCAGGCGAATCGCCGAATGGGTAACGTTGGTTAAGGGAATCTTTCACCTTTTCCAGCAGTTTTTTATCCGCCTGTTTTGGCTCGGATTTCTTCGAAAATACAAATCTTCGTTTCAATTTATTTTTCTTTTGCTCGATTACGAACTCGGAAAGTTGTTTCAGGTCCGCCTGATTGTAAAGTCTGAAGCTGAATAAATCGTCTCCTGTGGCTTTTTCCGACAAACCTGTATCGAAAGCCTCGTGCAAAATCTTCTGATCGGAAAGCCCGAGGAGAATCCATTCCAGGGGATTCCTGCAGGCCCTTAGCTGCCAGTCGGGGACTGGCTCGTCACCAAAAAGCAAACCGTTAGAGATAATCCGACGGCAGTTTGTCTGCTTCTGCGATGCGGTCAAAACGAGCCTGTCTGCGGCTCTTGTAGTAGCGACGTAAAGTATCCGCATTTCTTCGGCAAGGGCTTTCGAGAGTTTTTGCTCGGCGATAACCTGATGCGCGAGTGTGCTGAGCTTGCTGTTCGAGTGGCGGTCGATAATCTGCAAGCCCAAAGTATCTTCGGCATCGACAAGACAATCCGCCTGGATATCTTTTTTATTGAACGGACTTTCCAACTCCGCCAGAAAGACAACGGGAAATTCGAGACCTTTGCTTTTGTGGACGCTCAAAATGCGAACGGCATTACCCGCCGAAGCGGGAGGTTCCGCCGGTGCCCAATCCTGCCCGGTCTCCTGAAGTTTTTCGAAGAATTCCACAAATCGTGTCAGTGACGGGATGCCTCCGCTGCTGGCGAATCCCTCGAACTGGATGGCCCTCTCGTGGAGTTTTAGAAGATTGGCTCTGCGTGCCTGGCCGTTCGGCAAAGCCGAGACGAACGAAAGAAATCCCGTTTGATGGTAAATCCGCCAGATTAAATCCGCTAAGCTGCCCCGCCGAGCAATTGTTCGCCATTGCTCGATTTGGACCATGATTTGCCTTAGCTTATCGGTGAGTTTTTTGTCGGGACCGTTTTTGGAATATCCGAGAACACAATTATAAAAATTTCCGTGTCGCGGCTCTTTTTTAGCGTGAATTATTATCTTCGCCAGCTCATTGTCACTGACCTTGAAAAACGGGCTTCGCAATACCGCCGCTAACTCGATGTCACGCTGGGGATTATCCAAAACTTTCAATAAAGCCATGCAATCACTTATTTCCGTCGCCTGGAAATATCCAGCCGTGGCCTGGCAACTGACCGGCACACCGGCCAGCCGGAGCACTTCGACATAATCGTTCGCTTTTTTCGCCAGAGAGCGCATGAGGATAACGATGTCACGATATTCAACGTCCCGCATACATTCGTTCTGCCTGTCGTAAATGCTAAATTCCGCTTTTGCCGTATCCGCTCCGACCATCTGCCTTATGCGCTGCGCAATCAATGCCGCTTGCCTTCGGCGGGAAGTGACAAGGTTCGACTCATCTTCATCGGCGGATTCGTCCGTTTGCTCATCCTGCTCGTCGGGGTCCTGGTTTGTTTCGTCTAAAATATGAAATTCAACAACTGTTTTTTTGCCGTCTACCGGAGGTGTTTCTGATAATTTTCCCGGTCCGGAGATTAACCGGGCGGATTCGTCGTAATCGATCCCGGCGAACGATGCCGTCATTATTCGCGAGAATATCTTGTTGACGAAATCGAGGATTCCTTCGACAGAGCGGAAATTGGCGTTCAGGTCAACCCGCAGCCCACCGGAAGTTTTTTTAGGATCGCTCGATGCTAAATGCAGTCGTTCGAGGAAAATATCCGGCTCAGCCCCGCGAAAGGCGTAAATGCTCTGCTTGACATCGCCGACGTGGAGAATATTTCCGCCCGGGCTGAGCAGCTGTAGTATCCGCTGCTGGACCGAATTAATGTCCTGATATTCGTCCACGAAAATATGTTCGTATCTCTGCTGCAGTAATAATGCAGTTTGAGAAGGCTGAGGCTCATCGAGAGGCGAATTATCGTCGGTCAGAAGTTTCAACGTGTAATGTTCGAGATCGGCAAAATCCATGCAGTTAATCGCACGCTTGGCCCGGCTGTAAAACGAATCGAATTGTCTGACTAACTCGATAAGGACTTTCGTTTGCAAACCGACTGAACCGCCGATGTTCTCAAGATAATTGGGATTCAATATCGCAAGCTCGAACAGCGAGTCGAAGGATTCCTTTGCCTTCTTAGTGACGTTTCTTATAATCTCGGCGGAAAGTTCCGAAATTCCCCTTGGCTTATATTCGTATCTCGACTGTTTTTGATAGTTTTGGATTTCTTCCGAGAATTTGTTCCAGTTGCCGGATTCTATCAGTTCTATATACCGTGAAACCGGCTCGGCAAAATTCTCTTTCCATTTGATTGCCCAGTTTCCACTACCGGATTCTTTTTCATATAGCCCAAGGGCATATCGTATTTGGGCAAGGATGTTCCTCAATCTGTTTGAGATAATCTGCTTTTGTTTTTCGCCGAGATTTGTTGTTTGTTGATTTGTAATTTCGGCAAGCTGAGCCGCCCTTTCGTACCAGTTTTGGCGTGAAACGACACCGTCCAAAAAATCACTGAGCCGTACTATTCCAGAAAGAAAACCATCATTGGTTCGCAGGCCCCTGCGATACAAAAGCTGCTCCATATCGACTCGTAAATTACTCTGCTGCCATGCCCAGTCGATTGTTTCTTCCAAAACCTCCGCCTTGAGCAGTCTCTGTTCGTCGCCGTCGATGATACCGAAAGTCGGGTCGATATCGAGCCTGTAAAAAAATTCGGTAATCAGACGTTTGCAGAAAGCGTGAATCGTGCTGATATCGGCTCCCTGCAGCAGGATAAGCTGGTAACGCAGATGATTATCCGGTTTTTGAAGGAATGCATCGTTTAGCTGCCGGGCGATCCGCTGCCGCATTTGTTCGGCGGCGGCGTCGGTAAAGGTTAAAACGAGAAAGTTCCGGACATCTGCTTTGCCTGATATTATATCGACGCACCTGCCGGAAAGGACAGCCGTCTTTCCGGTTCCCGCCGAGGCGGTGACAAGCACGTCACTGCCGCGTGCGGTAATGGCTTGTTTCTGCTGGTCCGTCCATTGAATCTTTTTCTCAGCCATTGAATCCCCCCGCCTTTTCAAGGACTTCAAGTTTGCCAAGCGATTCCAGAACATTGTAGTCGTTTATCTGCCAGTCGAACCGGCAGACAGAAGAGTATTCACAAAAGCTGCAGGGAGATTTCTGATTTAGCCGGTAAGGCATAATATCTATTTTGCCTGAAATAATTTCCTCGGCCAAACGGATAATTTTACTTTCGGTAAATGTCAAAACCTTTTCGAAATCATCCGGCTTAAGTGCCGCACTATTGACATAATGGCCATATTGTTCTTCCTTCGAAGTCACGCTAAAGCTGTAAAATTTGCTCCAGCCCGATTCGATCGTGTTATCCAGATACCTGTATAATCCGCCGTTGAGTATTCCTTTTGCCTTGTAGTCGAAACTATCCGCTTTTTTTGAAAGCTCTGCGAATGTGGCATTTTTGGGATTCACCTCGACCGGCATATAAAACGCCCCCGCTGGGTTCATTTTCTCCGGACAGGCTGCGTTGCGAACAGCCAGCATGTAAATCGGAAGCTGCATATCCAGGGCGTGGAAAAATTCCGACCAGCTAAACGATCTTTTGCTAAGTTTGTAGTCGAAAACGACGGCTGTTTTTTTCCCGTCAATATCGGCGAAATCGAGCCGATCGATTTTTCCCGATAAAGACAGGACTCGGCCGTCTGCAAGAGAAATCTCGTATTTGCCTATTGTTTCACGGGAACTCGTAACGTCACCGAAAGAAACTTCCGAGAGGGTCGGTTTGAAGTTTCCGGCCGCGACCATTTGAGCGACGGCGAGAACGCATCTTTCGAGGACATCACAGGCCGAGTGGATAATATATTCGTTATGCTCACGACGTTTGACAAAACTCGACAGAAAAGAATTATTTTTGATAAAATTTTCTATTTGCTCGTGTAATAGTGTCAGAAGCTCTTTGTCGCTAATTTTGGCAAAATCTTTTTTTTCGACATTAATCCTTTTTAACAGAGAGTCCAGAATGCCGTGATAAAAATTGCCGAGATCGAGCGGTTCGAGTTTGAATTCTTTTCGTTTCTTCAACTCGAGAATATACCGGGCGAAGTGTCGATAGGGACAAGCTGCAAAAGTGCTTAACCTTGTCGCCGAGTTTTTTATTTGCTGTTTAAACAGGTCCTTGACAACTTCCGGATCAAGCTGCGCCCTGTTATCGTATTCGATAGCGGCCCGAACATTCGAGCCTAATCGACTGAGCTGGCAGTCCGGGCAGATATTTTCCAATAAGGCGGTCGCTTTTTGCTCATCAATTCCGTCCTGTGAAAGAGTATCTTTGCCGAGCCGCTCGCACAGCAGATCGGCAAGCTCGGCCTCGCTGTAAATTTGTTCAAAATCAGTTTGACGGCCGGCGATTGATTCTTCCCGGAGATTTTCGAATAGCGATTCCAGCTCGGTGATAAACTGCGAGCGCGGTATATCACTGCCTTTTTCGTCAACCGAAGGATACGTGACATACAAAAGTTCCGAGTGACGTGTAAAGGCTATATAAGTCAGATACCGGCGATCCACGAGCGAACGTTCTGACGTAGCAGCCAAGGAAAAATCCGCCTTTTCGGCCGCTTTGCGGTCGTCGTCGCTGAGGATACTCTCCGGGCCAAGGGGGACGGGAAACTGTTTTTGTGTGGCACCTATCAGGAAGGCGGCTTTTAAGTCGGGGTGACGGCTGCGCTCAATCGAGCCGACAAGAACCTGGTCCAGGGTCGGCGGGATAAAGGCCAGCGTCAATTGCGAAAAGGCGGATTTGAGTATCGCAAGAAAATCTTCCGCCTTCATTGCCCTGGAGCCGAAGACCTCGACAAGCTCTTCGAAAATATCCACGAGCTTGTTGTACAACTGCTGGTGCTCTTCGATGGCGGCGTTATCGTTTTGTTTCTCGGCGGCTTCGATCCATGTCCCGAGTGTTTTTGTAATTTCCATTTTATCGAGGAAATTGAATACGGCTTTTGTGAACTGCCCGGCTGTGAGCGTTTTTTCCTGTTCGCCGCCGAGATATAATTTTCCTTTTAGTTCGAGCAGTGGGCCGGAGACTTTTTGTCTGATCCGGTTTATCAATCGCTCGTCGAACTCTTCATCCTCGGAGCCGGCAAATTGCCACGGGATGGTGTCAAGCCAGTCATTGCCGGAGATGCCGAATGCGACGCAGTAATTTTCAAGAAGGTCGATGTCGCAGCGTTCTATCGGTACAAGATCGGTTTTGAGGCAGGCAAAAATATCACTGTTGGAAAAACCGCCAATGACAGCCTGCAGGGCCGAGCAAATCAGTTGAATCGCCGGATGCTGATTTAGCGGTTTTCGCTTATCGATGAAAAATGGGATATCGTAATCGTCGAAGTATGCCCTGATATAATGCTGGTAACAGTCTATATCCGAGGCTATCACCGCGATGTCACGGTACCGGCAGTTTTTTTCTCTGACCAGGCGGAGAATCTCCCTTGCAACGATACGGACTTCTTCCCTTTCGTTCGGGGCCGAGATAATACGAATATTTTCGGCTGGTTTTAATTGAGGAGTTTTATGTCGAAATAAATTTTTCTCGATATGAGCAAGAGACGGATTAGCGGAAAATCTCAACGGTTTATCCAAAATAACCAGCTTAGCCAACGGCAGTTTGTTTTTTTTAATCGTCTGGAACAGACTGCAAAAAGTGCGTTCGGTCGGTGCAAAGAGACCGACGGGGTCGATTTTATCTATCGCCGGATTTGATAAATCCAAATTAGACGGATCAAGGCAAAAAGCGATTTTGGCATCGGCCGTCACTTTAAGCAGCTCGGTAAGCAAAGCAAATTCTGCCTCGGTAAAACCGGCGAAGCCATCCACCCACAGCTTCGTTCCTTTGACAAAATCCACTGTAGCAACCGCCCGGCAGGCCGAATTCAATTGAACGTCGGGATCGTAAAAATCTTCCTCAACGAATTTCAAATACTCTTTTAGAATAAGGGCGATATCGGCAAATTTTAGAGCGGTCAGTTTTTGAGCCTGGTTTTTTCCAAGCTCGTTTAACAATCTCTCGATATCATCCGGTGTCTTGGCGTACTGGTGCAGCTCATCGATTGTGCGAGCCATCTGTCGGGACAGACCTGGCCAGAGAGTCGATGAACCGAAGATTTTCAGATTGCCTTTATTATCGTGGAGAATTCTGTGGACGATCATCTCTCGGCCGATACGGGAAAGGGCGGGCCGGGCCGTATTTTTGCCTATGAGCAGAAACTGCAGCCGGTCGAATGAAAGCACGTTCAGTCTGTTGTAACCTGTTATCCGCTCGTCATTTAGAATCGCCCTTTCGGCCTGGTAGGTCGCCTGCTCGGGAACAAGCAGGATCAGCGGCTCGGCGCCGGTTCCAAGCAGAGCCTCGATAATCTGACGGATGCAATAGCCGGTCTTTCCCGTGCCGCTTCTTCCAAGAATAAATTGAACCGCCATAAAATTCGTCCCTGATTGAAAATTAAAAACTCCTTTCTTTTCTACCATAATAGACGGCAGTTTTCAATTATCATCGGTAGGGAAATTAATTTTCAGCCGGAACCGGTTCATCAATATTGTGGTGTGCCGATATATTCCGGCTGGCTTCGTGCGGGGCTGAATACGGACCGGATAATAGTCTGAATTTCCTCCTGTTTCGGATATGAAAAGAGAGTATAACTTTCGATCTGGTATTGTCCATCCGGTTGTGGCTTTGTGTATAATTCGGCCCTTGCAGGCAGGTTGGTTTTGGTATCTGCAAAAATCCGCCATTTTCTATAAACAATTTCTCCCTCAGTTGTGCCCTGCTGCTGCCAGGTCAAATCGTAGATTTTTGTGCCGGGATATTGGGCGATAACCGCCTGATCGACTACGTTTTTCCAAACATAATCTTTAGGAATCTCATCTTTTTGGAAAAACTGAAGCAAACCGGAATTCTGGATCATCGAATCCTCAAATTCCGCGAGCATACTCTCGGTGATTGGTTCGGTTCGGACAGCATTCGAGGAAAGGAATGTCTGCATTTTGGTTTTATTCGGAATATCCCACAAAGCGAACTGCATCCGGTTGTTTTCGATTGATTTTATCATTTTTACTTTTAATGTGGTCGATAACCATTGCTGCTCGTACGGTTCCGAACCGCCGGGCTGGAATTTTGTGATGCAAATATTTTCTGCTTTTGATAGTGCCGTATCAATCCGGTCGGGGACATTCGTTGTCGAAGCCGGCCACTTAAGGAAAAGGGCAGAAATTACAATAATCGCCGCGGCGACAGCGGCAAATTTAAATATTTTGTTAAAAAATATATTTTGCCTTTCGTATCGGATGGTCCGGTGTGACGTCACTTTTATGGATTTTTCCAAAGCTGCGAAAGCATCGTCGAGAATGAGTTCGTCTGTTTCCGGTTTTGTCGCTATATGAAGTTTTCCAATTGTCTGTTCTATATCATCTGCAGGATTCATTTTTTCCGCTCTCCGTTTAAAATTGTTCGCAGCTTATCGATTCCGTATCTGTATCTACCCTGCACCGTGCTGGTGGTTATGCCCTGCATCCGTGCGATTTCCTTAAATTTCATCCCGCCTTTGATGTGCAGGATGATTGTCTGTCGCTGCTCGAACGGCAGCCGGAACAAGGCATCCGTCAGCAGCCGGAATTCTTCACCGAATATCGCCGACTGCACGGGGTCGCCCGAGTCCGAACTTATCTGGCGGGCATCGTCCAGGCCGACCGTCGGGTGTTTCTTTTTACGATAAATGTCCCGGACTCTGTTGGTGATGCTGGCAACCAAGTAGTTTCGTAGGCTGACCCGCGGCCTGATATTACCGGCCCCGGCGGCAAAAGAGACAAAAACATCGTGCAGGACGTCTTCGGCCGCACCGATATCGTGCAGTAAAGATGCGGCGATTGTA